>JAIPEK010000048.1 GCA_021737205.1 Desulfarculaceae bacterium | reverse complement strand
CTTACCCTGCTTGTTGCGGGTATGCTCATCGCCGGCTCCGTTCCCTGCTACTATTCCCTTGTTCTCGGCATGTTCCTGTGCGGTTTGGGGAAAAACATGTTCGATCCTTCGGTACAGGCGTTTGTCAGCCAAAAAGTACCGTACGAAAAGCGGGGATTCGTGATCGGGATCATGGAAATCAGCTGGGCGGCATCCACACTTTTGGGAATTCCCTTGATCGGGTTTGTCATTGATTTGTACGGATTCCGGTCCCCTTTCTTTTTTCTGGCAGGGGCCGGATTTATCTGTCTTTTGATGGTGCTGGTTATGGTGCGGCCGGACTGTGGGAATGAAAAGGCCGGTCCCGGCGGAAAGTCGAATTTTTTCAAGGAATTCAAATCGGTGTTCGGAAAAAAAGTGGTTTTGGCCACTGTTTGTTTCGGGTTTTTCGTCAGCCTCGGAAACGATACCTTTTTCGTTGTGTACGGGGCCTGGCTGGAGCAGAAGTTTCATCTCAGTGTCGTTGCCATTGGTATCGGTACCTGCCTGATCGGCCTTGCCGAACTGTCCGGAACCCTTATCACAGCCTTTCTGTCGGACCGAATCGGACTAAAGCGCGCCGTGGCAGCAGGTGTCGTACTTTCCACTTTTGCCTACGCAGCCGTTCCTTTTGCAGGCGAAACTCTATTTTCCGCACTGACTCTTCTGTTTTTCGTTTTCCTGTTTTTCGAATATTTTCTCGTCTCTTTTCTTTCCCTTTGCACCGAGCTTTTGCCAGAAAACAGGGCCACCATGATGTCCCTGTTTTTTCTTTCCGCCGGAGCAGGCCGGATGGCGGGCGCTTTCAGCGGGGGACTTTTGTGGAGTGCGGGAGGAATCAATGCGGTATGCCTTTTTGCAGCCGCAGCCGGCATATGCGCGCTTTTCTCGCTGGCATGGATCACAAAGGCATGAATAAATCCCATTGCATCTTTACAAGCAACGAAACCGGTGGTATCTTTAACAGGTCAATTATAAAGCTTATGCAAGCACATCATCAGGAGTCTAACAAATGGAATACATAGAAATTCGATTTGGTGACAGCTTTGAAAACCAGACGAAAGATGAACGATCTTTTCAGGACATGTTCCAATCGGTTAATCCAATGTTCTGCCTTTCAAAACGTGTCTGGAAACCACAGATGGATATTTTCGAGACCCGGAAAGAGATTATTATCCAGGCGGAAATCGCAGGTGTCAAAAAAGATGATATCCGAATCGAAGTCAGCCACAAGGCCGTAAAAATTTCAGGTCACAGAGAGAGTATTCAGCCTGAAAATCCGGCCACTTACCGACTTGCCGAAATTCAGTTCGGTGACTTCGAGCGGGTATTGTACCTGCCGAGTGTAATAAACACGGAAAAAGTTTCTGCATCTTTTTCCAACGGTTTCCTTGAAATTACCATGCAAAAATTGTATGTAGACGGAGAAAAACGGAGCGTACCAATAGAGTTTGGCTAATACCCATTGACTGCTGCAGGTGAATATATGGACAGTTTACAACAACCTTCCGTTACTATTACTTCAGACGAGATTCCCGAGACACTGCCGATACTGCCGATTGTGGATACCAATCTTTTCCCCAAAATGGTCCTGCCGCTGGTGCTGGTCCAGAGTGAGGCGATTCAGCTGATCGACGAGGCAATGGCCGGTAACCGGATACTGGGCCTGCTTTTATCACAGAAATCCGATTACGAGTCCAGGCACAGTTTTTCGGATTTGCACAAGTTCGGGACCGTGGCGGTGATATTGAAAATGTCCAAGATGGAGGAAGGCAAGGCCCAGCTTCTCATCCAGGGAATCAGCCGGTTCCGGGCGGTCGAGTACATAGAGGGAAAACCTTACATGCAGGCCAGAATAGAAATTGTCGAGAACACAAACGCCGACCGGAACAAAGAAAAACGGGCTCTGATGGCCAATATCGTCGAACAGTATAAAAAAATCGTTGAGCTTTCGCCGGGACTCCCCAACGAGATGCGGGATCTTGTCAATTCCCTTAATGAACCGGATGTCCTGGCGGATATGGTCGCCTCCACGATTAACGCGTCCGTGGAGGAAAAGCAGAAGGTGCTGGAGCTTTATGACGTGACCAAACGGCTGAAAAAGGTCACCCGGCTTGTGAACGACCAGCTGGAAATCCTCGAGATGGGGTCGAAAATCCAGTCCCAGGTCAAGGAGGATATGGACAAGCGGCAGAGGGAATATTATCTGCGCCAGCAGATGAAAGCCATAAAAGATGAACTGGGCGAAACCGAAGAGGAAGGGGTGGAAATCGAGGAGTACCGGGAAAAGATCGAATCCCTCCAGCTGCCCGAAGAGGCGTATAAAGAGGCGGAACGGGAGCTTAACCGGCTTTCCAAAATGCATCCCTCCTCCAGCGAATACATTGTCTCGTCCACGTATCTGGACTGGATAACCTCGCTTCCCTGGAACGAAAAGTCCGAAGAGATCATCGACATCAAAGAGGCCAGGAATATTCTCAATTATGACCATTACGGCCTTGATAAGATCAAGAAGCGGATCCTGGAATATCTTGCGGTCCGGAAACTGAAACCGGACCCAAAGGGTCCGATTCTTTGTTTTGCAGGACCTCCGGGTACCGGAAAAACATCGCTGGGCATGTCCATCGCCCGTGCACTGGGAAGGGAGTTCGTCCGGGTGGCCCTGGGCGGAATCCGGGATGAAGCCCAGATACGGGGCCACAGAAGAACTTACGTGGGCGCCATGCCGGGCCGGATCATACAGCAGATCCGGAAAGCGGGGAAAAACAACCCGGTTTTTATGCTCGATGAAATCGACAAGGTGAGTTCCTCCTACCAAGGGGACCCCTCTTCCGCCCTTCTGGAGGTGCTGGATCCGGAGCAGAACTACTCGTTTTCCGACAATTATCTGGATGTGCCGTTCGATCTTTCCGACGTGATATTTTTGACCACGGCAAATGTGCTTCATACCATTCCGGCTCCGCTGCGGGACCGGATGGAGGTCCTGGAACTCAACGGGTATACCATAGACGAGAAATTCAAGATCGCGACCCGGTACCTGATCCCCAGACAGAGAAAAGCCAACGGGCTCGACTCAAACCAGATCAAAATCACGGACGGGGCTCTCAAGCACATCATCAGCGGCTATACCCGGGAGGCGGGCTTGCGGAACCTGGAGCGGGAAATCGGCACCATCTGCAGGGGTGTTGCCAGCAAGATCGCGGAAAGAGAGACGGAGAGCGTCAATGTCAGGAAAAACGACATCCGGGAGTATCTCGGCCCTGTGAAAATCATGCCGGAGACGCGTATCAGTGTGGCATCCCCCGGGGTTGCCCTGGGCCTTGCCTGGACTCCCTACGGGGGAGAGATTCTTTATGTGGAGGCGGCTGCCATGCCCGGATCAAAAGGACTTACCCTCACCGGCCAGCTCGGGGACGTGATGAAGGAATCCGCCAATACCGCATTGAGTTACATCCGGGCCAAATCCGACAAGCTCAAGATCGAGGAAAATTATTTTAAAGAACATGACATCCATGTCCATGTGCCGGAAGGCTCCATCCCGAAAGACGGCCCTTCGGCCGGGGTGGCAATGCTCACGGCTCTTGCCTCTCTTGTCACGGGCCGGGTGGTGAACAAGAACCTTGCCATGAGCGGAGAGATTACTCTCAGGGGCGAGGTGCTGCCGGTGGGCGGCATTAAGGAAAAGGTCATCGCCGCGCACAGGGCGGGCGTCAAATCCATTATCCTTCCCAAGTGGAATGAAAAGGACATGGAGGACATCCCGGACAATGTCAAGGACAATATCGAGTTCTTTTTCACCGATAAAATGGAAACCGTTTTGAAAAGAGCGCTGGGTATCCGATAGACCGGCTATGAATAACAAGCGCTTTTATACGATACTGTTCCTGTTGTTTGTTTTTGCCGGCTGTTCGACTTCCGTGGATTATACCCGTCACACCCCGCCGGAAAGAAAAAACTACGCCCCGGATAAATCCAGGTCCTACGTGATCAACGGAAAGAGCTATACTCCTTTGAAAGGAGCCAATGGATTCGTGCAAAAGGGAGCGGCGTCGTGGTACGGGGAAAAATTCCACGGAAGGAAGACCGCCAACGGGGAAACGTACAACATGTATGCCATGACCGCGGCCCACAAAACATTGCCGCTGGGCACCTGGGTCCGGGTGCACAATCTTCTGAACAACAAAAGCGAGGTGGTCCGGATCAATGACCGTGGGCCGTTCGTGGACCGGCGGATCATCGACCTTTCCTATACAGCCGCGAAAAAGCTCGGGGTGGTGGGTCCGGGAACGGCCCCCGTGAAAATCACGGCCCTTGGAAAGGCGGGAAAGCCTTCCGGGAACCGGGTGCCTGACAAGTTTGAACCGGTGGATTATTGGAGCGGCCAATTTTCCGTCCAGGTGGGGGCCTTCAAGGTGAAAACCAATGCGCTGAATCTGAAAAAAAAGCTGTCCGAGCGGTACAGGGATGTTCACATCACCACTCACACGGATTACCGGGGCACCTTTTACCGGGTGAGAATCGGCAAATATTCCGACTTGAAACACGCCATCCTCTTGAGCAAAAAACTCATAGATATCGGTGCCAGGCACGCGTTCCCGGTTGCGGAGTAGATTGTGTAATGGGGTACACGGTTTTTCTGGACAGGGACGGGGTCATCAACAGGGATTCGAGCGCCTATGTCAAGTCCCCGTCAGAATTCGTTTTTATCGAAAAAAGCCCCGAGGCGGTGGCGCTTCTCACCAGACACGGGTTCGACGTGTTCGTGATCACCAACCAGTCAGTGATCGGGCGGGAGATGACCACACCCCAAGACCTGAACCGGATATTCACCAAAATGACAGACGGAATTTCCGCGAAAGGGGGATGTATCCGGGACATTTTTTACTGCCCGCATACCCCGGATGCCGGCTGCAGCTGCAGAAAACCCCTGCCCGGGCTGATACACAAGGCCCGGAATGCCTATGATATCAACCTGGGCCAATCCTGCATGGTGGGGGACAGTGCAAAAGACATCGAATGCGCGAAAAACGCGGGATGCGGTGCATCCGTGCTGGTGCAAACCGGCAACGGCGAGCAGGCCGGGAAAGTTCTGGAAACAAAATCCATCCATCCGGACTTCGTTGCCCGGGACCTTTACGCCGCAGCCTGCTGGATTGTAAAGAGCCTGTCATGATCAACCTCAAAGGATCTCTGGCGCGTATCACGTACCGGAACACGGACAACCATTATACCGTCTGCCGGATCAATGCCGGTTCCGCAGGGGAAGGAATCACCGTGGTGGGCCATATGCCCGGGGTGGCCGAAGGGGAAACCCTTCACCTTCAAGGAAAATGGGTTACCCACCCGAAATACGGGGACCAGTTCCAGGTCGAAACCTATGAAGTGATCCTGCCGGCCACGTCCGAAGGAATACGAAAATATCTCGGATCCGGGATCGTCAAGGGTATCGGCCGCTCCATGGCCGACAGGATCGTGGATTTTTTTGAAGACAGGACCCTGGACATCATTGAAAACGAACCGGACCGCCTCTGCGAGGTCCAGGGGATCGGAAAGGCCAAAATGGAGACCGTCCGGAACGCTTGGAACCGGCACCATTCGGTCAGGCGGGTGATGCAGTATCTTCAGAAACACGAAGTCGGTGTGTATTACGCCTCAATGATCATACGGATCTACGGGGACCAGAGCCTTGATATCCTGGAAAACGAGCCGTACCTTATCGCCCGCGACATGGCCGGCCCCGGATTCCGGATTGCCGATGCCATCGCCCTCAACAACGGAACGGCCGAAGATGATCCTCAAAGACTCAAGGCCTGCCTGCTCAGCAATCTTTTCTGGATGGAAGACCAGGGAAATGTGTATTCGCTAAGGGATGAACTTTTGGAAAAATCCGCACGGGCCGCGGATGTGGCACCGGACCGGCTGATACAGGCGCTGGAGGACCTGGAAACTCAGGAAGAGGTCGTCATCGAGGGAGAATCCGTGGAATGCGTGTACTCCAAACAGATGCACCGGGCGGAAAAGGGAATTGCCGACAGGATCCGGGGCATGGGGACTCTGCCGGCACCCGGGATAAATCCGGATGCCTCCGAGATCAGTGCGGAAGTGGCGTCCCGGCTTGCCATCAAACTTTCCGAAAACCAGCTTGAGGTGGTGAACAATGCACTGAAGGAGAGGATCGTGGTGATCACCGGCGGACCGGGAACCGGCAAAACCACTTTGATCCGGGCGTTGTGTGCGGTGTACAAAAAGAGGAACAAAAAGGTCGTGCTGAGCGCCCCCACCGGCCGGGCCGCCAGGAGAATCTCCGAGGTCACCGGGGAAAATGCGGCCACCCTTCACAAGCTTCTCGAGTATGACCCGGATGACGGGTTCTTCGGCCGGAACCATTCCAACCCGCTGGATCTGGACGTATTTATCGTGGACGAGGCATCCATGGTGGATACCCGGCTGATGTACCACGTGATGAAGGCGCTGCCCCTGAATGCCGTGCTGATCCTTGTGGGAGACACCTACCAGCTACCGTCGGTGGGACCGGGAAACGTGCTGTCCGACATCATCGAATCGGGGTTTGTTCAATCCTTTTTCCTCACCGAGATTTTCCGGCAGGCCCGGGAAAGTCCGATTGTCATGAACGCCCATTCAGTGAGAAACGGAGAGATGCCCAGCCTGGATCGGCCCGAGGATGAAACCCCGAGCGAGTTTTATTTTATCGAATGCAACGATTCACAGCGTTTGGTGGAGACCATCCTGGCACTCTGCAGCAAACGTATCAGACAAGCCTTTCCCCATATCGACGACATCCAGGTGCTGACCCCCATGCACAAGGGGAACGCAGGTACGGTGAACCTCAACCGCATGCTCCAGTCCACGCTCAATTCCGCCGCAGGGGGTATTGAAAACAAGGGATCGACCTTTAAGCCGGGGGACAAGGTCATGCATCTGAAAAACAACTATGAAAAGGATGTGTTCAACGGAGACATCGGCACGGTGGTGGAGGCGGCCAAAGCAGAAGGCCGGGTGAGCGTGGACTACTACGGCAGGATTGTGGACTATGACGCGGGAGAGCTGGATGATCTCACGCTCGCCTACACCATCTCGGTTCACAAATCCCAGGGATCGGAGTACTCGGCCGTGATCGTGGCGCTCAATTCGAGTCATTACCCCCTGTTACAGAGAAACCTTCTGTATACGGCCATCACCCGGGGGAAAGACCTTGTGATCCTCGTCGGTCAGAAAAAGGCTCTTGCCGCCGCTCTTGCCAACAACAAAAGCCGGATGAGAAGATCCGGGCTCCGGCACAGGCTTGCAGGCTCGTTAAACATTTCGTAACCGTTCACGGTTTACAGTTGTCGGTTCACGGTTAAAAAAACAAGTAACCGTTCACGGAACGTTGAAATTGGAAAATAGAAATTGGAAATTTGGCCTTCATGCTTTTGTACTGTTGATGAACGCATTCAATCCAATTTCTACTTTCGAATTTCAAGTTTCAAGCCGTGAACGGCTACAAAAACAAAGGGAGAATTATGAACCGATAACCGTGAACGGTTACAATATTTCATGGGAGCACCCTACTGAGAATACAAATACGGATTGACAAAATCGCGCATCCCGCAGTATATATGTTGTCACATATAAATTTCCAGTGTCTTATATAGAGTGACATGCATATGACCGAGAAAAAATACTATAAAATCGCCTCCCTGGAAAAGGGAATAAGGATACTCGAACTGCTGGCAGACCACGGGGAGCTGAGCGTGACCAAGGTGGCCGAGCTAATGGATACAAACCGTGCGGGAAGCCACCGGTTCATATCCACTTTGCGGGATCTCGGGTATGTGGAGAAATCGGAAAACAACAAATATCAGGCCACCTTAAAGGTCCTCCAGGTGGCTATGAAAGTGGCCAACCGGTTTGAGATCCGCAGGATCGCAAGGCCCTATATGCAGAAACTTTCGTTGAAGTACAGGGAAACCGTAAATCTCGGATTTTTTAACGGCCGGGAAATCATCCATATCGATAAAATCGACAGCCACGAAATCCTCAGGATGGATTCGGCGCTGGGAGAGAACGCTCCCGCCTACTGTACAGGACTTGGAAAGGCTATACTTGCGTTTCTTTCCGATGATGAAAGAGATTACTATATGGATCATGCCCGGTTTGTTGCCTACACTCCGAATACCATCATCAAAAGGGAAGAATTTTTACAGGAGCTTTCCACCATTCGACAGAAAGGATATGCGGTTGATGATGAAGAACTCGCCTATGGCCTGAGGTGTGTGGCCGCCCCTATCTTTGACCATGACAATAAGCCGGCCTATGCCCTCAGCATATCCGGTCCGGCCATGAGGCTGACCCACCGGGTTGTGGAAAACATTAAAGAAAGCGTTCTTGAGGTATCAAGCGAACTCTCCCGCCATATGGGCACTCCTGAGAAATTGTAATACAGCCCTGTTAGGGATCTTCCAAAAAATTTAAAAATCAATGTATTTTTTCTTGACAAACCCGGAGAAATGTTTTTAGGTGATTAATGTCACACATTAATACATAGTGTCACATATTATGTTACAATAAAACAAAAACGCAAGCAAATAGCAGGAGAGAAAAAATGGCCGAAAAAAAACTGTCAAGGTGGGACCTTCAGAAAATGAAGGATTCAAGAAAGAAGGTGGTATGGATCACTGCGTATGACTACTGGACCGCCTCGTTTGCCGAAAAAGCCGGAATGGACATGATCCTGGTAGGCGATTCCCTGGGAATGTGCGTCTACGGGTACGACGGCACCGTTCCCGTGACAATGGACCAGTGCATCTATCACAGTGAAGCGGTCCGCAGGGGAGCGGCCGGAACATTTGTGGTGGGGGATATGCCGTTTCTCTCCTACCAGGTGAGCATTGAAAAGGCTGTTGAAAACGCCGGCAGGTTCCACAAGGAGGCCGGTGTGGACGCAATCAAGCTGGAAGGCGGCAAACGGGTATGCCCCCAGATCCGGGCGATTTCAGACGGCGGCATGCTGGTGATGGGGCATATCGGCCTGACTCCCCAGAGTTCGGGCCAGCTGGGAGGTTTCAAGGCCCAGGGCAGAACTGCCGAAGCGGCAAAGGAGCTGATCGACGATGCCAAGGCCATCCAGGAGGCCGGTGCATTCGCACTTCTTGTGGAGGCGGTGCCACCGGAAGTGTGCGGCAAAATCCGCGACACCCTCGCTATACCGGTGTACAGCATCGGGGCCGGGGAACAGGCAGACGGACAGCTCATGATCTCCAGCGACGTGGCCGGGGTGTTCCAGGCATTTACCCCGAAATTCGTCAAAAAATACGAAAACCTCGCAGAAAAGACCATCAATGCATTTTCAGAGTACAAGGACGACGTGGTAAACGGCAGATTTCCCGAGGACAAACACACATACAAAATGGTCGAAGGCGAACTGGATAAACTCAATCAACTTTTAAAATAACTTGAAGGGGCGGAAAAAATGAGCGATGTATTAAAAACCATCAGAGATTTCATGGAAAAACAGGGGATCCCCGGCAGAGACGGGTATGCACTTGAAACTTCAAAAAAGACGTTCCCGGACGGAGCCGACTTCCGAATCGAAATCGCCGGCGTGGAAAGGGCGAGCACCATGGAGTCTTTGATAAAGGAAGCGAAAAAGAGAAACACGGTTGTCCACAGGGTTGTTGCGGCAGTGGGCGGCTCAACCTACTGTGATGCGTCCGAACTCAAGGAAATGGCCCGGATGGCCAATGAAGAGAAAATAGAAGTGGTTATGACGGTGGGACACCGCAAAGGATGGGATGTCGGCGGCAAGGAATTCGCAACTTCCGAAGGACAGATGCAGGGCTTCAGGCTCCGAGGTTCGGACAATATCTCATATCATATCGCCGATATCATGAGGAGTATTGAAGCAGGCTTCAGGGGCTTTCTCGTATACGACGAAGGAGTTCTCTTCATCCTCAACAAGATGAGGGAGGAAGGCGTTATCCCAAAGGAATGTTTTTTCAAATTTTCCGTTTTCGGCGGATACTGCAACGCGGCAGGCGCCAAGGTAGTGGAGAGCATGGGCGTCAATTCGCTGAACCCGATCTCGGACGTATCATTGCCGATCCTTTCGAGCATCAGACAGGCCATTGATATTCCTCTGGATGTATACACCATCGTGGTCAACTCCTTCGGGGGTAACTTCAGAGCTTATGAAGCTCCTGAAATCGCCCGCGTAGCCTCTCCTTGCTACTTCAAGTTCGAACCGGGCACTTCGGAAGGTGAAATTTACATGCCGTGGGTATCCGAAGACTGGCACAGTGATTTCATGGCCCAGAAAGTCAAGATCGCTTCCATTGTAATGGAAATAATGGAAAAGCATGCTCCGGAGATGAAGACATCTCCCAAGGGAGCGGCCGACCTTGTAATGACGCAACCCTAAGCCGGAATAAAGGTAGATATGAATATGGAAAAATTTTTAGCCGAACGAAACAGCGGTGTGGAATGGTCGGGGATACGGATCATGTTCGCCCTGGCCGATGAAATCGACGATGTCATCAACCTCGGTATCGGACAGCCGGATTTCGACACCCCGGCCCATATCCGGGACGCAGCCAAACAGGCCCTGGACAAGGGGTTTACCCGCTATCCGCCGGCCAAAGGATTTGCCGATCTAAGACAGGCAGTTGCGGAAAAACTCGAACGGGAAAACCGGATCAAGGTGGACCCTGAAAAAGAACTCTTTATCAGTGTCGGTGCCATGCAGGGGATCTTCAACATCATGCTTCACATTCTCAACCACGGGGATGAGGTCATTGTGGTGGACCCGGGGTATGATTACTATTCCCAGATCCGGCTTTTCGGCGGTGTTCCGGTCCGGGTTCCGGCAAAGGAGGAGAACGCTTTCAAGATCGATCCGGCGGATGTGGAAGCCGCGGTGACGGACAAAACCAAGGCGATTATTCTCAACACCCCTTCCAACCCCACAGGTGCGGTATTTGACCGGGATGTCCTCGAGAAGGTGGCTGCCGTCTGTAAAAAGAACGATATCCTGGTGATTTCAGACGAACCTTATGAACATATCATGTTCGACGGAAACGAGCACGTGAGCATCGGGTCGTTCG
>JAIPEK010000047.1 GCA_021737205.1 Desulfarculaceae bacterium | reverse complement strand
TTGTGGTGGCCCGGTCAGCAGCCGAGATCCCCGTAGTCACTCCCTCTTTGGCCTCAATGGAAACGGTGAATCCGGTTTCGAACTGCGACGTGTTGTTGTCCACCATCAGCGGCAGCTTGAGCTGATCCGCTCTCCGGCCCGTCATGGATAGGCAGATCAATCCCCTGCCGTATTTTGCCATGAAGTTTACGGCTTCAGGGGTTACGGCTTCCGCCGCCATTGTCAGATCCCCTTCGTTTTCCCTGTCTTCATCATCGACCAGTATGACCATCTTTCCCTGCTTGATCTCGGATATGGCCTGCTCTATCGTTAAATGCGGCATTTGCAGTGTTCCTTTTTATATGAAAGCTGTTAGGTGTTAGGTTTTAGCTAATACCTTATACCTAATACCCGGCATCTACCATCTTATGCTTTCATCATTCGTTGTGTCCGTCAGGACATGTCCGTTATAAAAATCCCTGTTTTCCCAGAAGGTCCATACTGATGTCGTTCCCGGCTTCCGCCGTTCCAACGTTTTTTGCCTGGTCCTTGTGGAGAAACTTTTTTACATATTTACCGATCATGTCGGTTTCGATATTCACCCTGTCCCCCACGGCCCGTGTTTCAATGGTGGTGATTCCGGCCGTGTGAGGAATAATGCTGACTTCAAAAGAAGTTTTGGTACACTTGTTTACAGTAAGACTGATTCCGTCGATTGCAACCGATCCTTTTTCAATCATCTCTTCGAGAAGCCGTCGGTCCGCTTCAACGGATATGATCCAGGCATTGCCGGCCCGGTATTTGGAAACAACGGTACCGGTACCGTCTATGTGGCCGGACACCAGATGCCCGTCAATCCGGTCTGAAAATTTCAGCGCCCGTTCCACATTCACCCGGTCGCCTGCTGCCGATGTCCGGAAGATGGTTCGGCGGACCGTTTCCGGTGCCACATCCGCTTCAAACAGACTGCCTTGAATTTTTACGGCGGTGAGACAGGCACCGTTCACAGCGATGGAATCCCCTATCCTGGTCTCGGAAAGATCCTGGGAAGTCTCAACAGCAAGAATACGCCCTTCGCCTTTGGGCTCGATCCGACGGATCGTGCCGATGCTTTCGATTATGCCGGTGAACAAGACGGCACCTCCGGCATCATGCCTTTCACATATCCCCGGATCAGCACATCATCACCGAAACGGCTTACTTTCACATGTTCAAGATCCAGAGCCTCGTCCATGGCGGCTCCGCCGCGCCCTCTGCAGACCGGTACGCCGTCGTCTCCTCCGAGGATCTTCGGGGCTTTGAAAAACAGGGCCTTGTTGACGATGTTGTGATGGAAAAAAGAGCCGATCACTCCGGCACCCCCTTCCACGAACAGGCTGTTCACGCCCTTGTCCCCGAGGATTTTCATCAGAAGTGCAATGTCGATCCGTGCACTTCCGTCCCCCGAATCCACAATCGAAACTCCCGTCTTCTTCTCGAGCCGCTCTTTCTTTTCCATGGAAACATATCGGTCCCCAGCGGTAACAATCAGTGTCGGCGCATCGGAAATCTGGTTCAGAAGCCGGGCATTTTCGTCAATGGACAGGCGGCTGTCGAGGATCACCCGAATCGGATCCTTTGTCTGCATTCCCTCTATCCTCGCGGTAAGAGACGGATTGTCCGCTTGAACGGTTCCCCCTCCCACGAGAATGGCGTCCGCCTCATGTCTCAGCCGGTGTACATACCTGCGGGATTGTTTGTTGGTGATCCATTTGGAATCCCCGGTAGCCGTTGCAATCCGGCCGTCCAGGGTAGCTGCGCATTTTACCGTGACAAACGGTGTACGGGTCCCGGCATACCATATGAATTCCTCTATCAGCTCCCGGGTTCTCTCCCTGAGAACACCTGTTGTCACCTCGACACCGGCGGCTTGCAAGGTTTCGATCCCCCCGCCGCAAACACCGGGATTCGGGTCCCGGGAACCCACGACCACCCGCCTGATGCCCGCTTCAATCACCGCCCGGGTGCAGGGCGGCGTCCGTCCCTGATGGTTGCACGGTTCCAGTGTCACATACAGCGTGGCGTACTTTGCTCTTTTCCCGGCATCCTGTAACGCCATTACTTCAGCATGGTCAAGCCCGGCAGCTTTATGCCACCCGATCCCTACCACCCGGTTGTCCGCCACCACCAGGGCACCGACTGCAGGATTCGGCGAGGCGAACCCCCTGCCTTTTTCCGCCAGGGCAGCGGCCCGTTCCATGTATTGTTCATCAGTCGTTGTCATGGCCGGCCGGATTTTCGGTCTCATCCTGTGTCTGTTTATTTTTGCCGGGAATGATGCCTTTCAGCTCCCGGATAAAATCATCTACATCCTTAAACTCCCTGTAAACGGATGCAAACCTGACATAGGCGACATCATCCAGTTTCTGAAGATGACCCATGACTTTTTCTCCGAGGATCCGGGAAGAAACCTCTTTATAATTGGCTTCCCGCAGATCTTTTTCCACTGCGGAGACAATGTCCTCCATCTGATCGACGCTGATGGCCCTTTTTTCACAGGCTTTTTTCACCCCCGTAAGAACCTTGTCCCGGCTGAACTCTTCCCTGCGGCTGTCTTTCTTGATAATCATGAACGGCACATCCTCTATCCGTTCATAGGTGGTAAACCGCCTCACGCATTCCTGGCATTCACGCCTCCTGCGGACCTCGAATTCATTTTTCCCGGGCCTTGAATCCATCACCCGGGTATTTACCCGGCTGCAGTACGGGCACTTCATATCATACGCCCCCGGACGATTCCATGTTAACAAGTTCAACGCCGGCCTGACCAAACATCCGGAACGCCATTGGATCGTCGTATCCGTTCCGGTAGTACACCTTTTCAATTCCGGCGTTGATAATCATTTTCGTACAGATGGAACAGGGAAGATTGGTGCAGTACAGTATGGAGCCCTTTACGGAAACCCCATGATAGGCGGCCTGGATAATGGCGTTCTGCTCGGCGTGGACTCCCCGGCACAATTCATGCTTTTCCCCGGAAGGGACATCAAGCTGCTTCCTGAGACATCCGGTATCCCGGCAATGGCTGATCCCGGCCGGAGCCCCGTTATATCCCGTACAGAGAATCCGCTTGTCTTTCACCAGTATCGCCCCCACTCTCCGCCTTACGCAGGTGGCCCGGGTGGCTACCAGCTCGGTGATCCCCATGAAATATTCATGCCATTGAGGCCTTGAATCAGGCATAGTCATTATCCGGTTGATTCAGCTTTCAATCGTTTTTTTTATAGTATTCGCCGCGTCGATATGTTACGCATTGATATAGGCGGCATCAATGCTGTCGATCCGGTCTGAATGGCGTCCGCCTTCGAATCCGGTTTCCAGCCATTCGCGCACGATCTCGTACGCAAGCATATCCCCGATCACACGCGCACCGAGTACGAGGATGTTTGCGTTGTTGTGCCGCCTGCTCAAACGGGCGGAAAACAGGTCATTACAGAGAGCGGCCCTGACCCCGGTGAATCGGTTGGCCACCATGGACATGCCGATCCCCGTGCCACAAAGCAGAATGCCCCGGTCAAATTCTTTTTCCGCCACGGCTTTTGCCACTTTTTTTCCAAAATCCACGTAGTTAACGGAACTCTCTCCGTTTGTCCCGACATCTTTGACGTCGATCCCCAGATGCACCAGGTGTTTTCCGATCTTTTCCTTGAGCTCAAACGCAGCGTGATCACTGCCGATTATCAGGGTTTCCTTTGTTTCCACTATCCGACCTCTATATCACCCGGGAGTTCGCTTTAATATATTCAATGGCATCCTGAACGGTGACAAGCTTTTCCGCATCCTCGTCATCAATATCGATGTCAAAGACTTCCTCCATTGACATAACCAGTTCAACAACCGTCAGGGAGTCCGCCCCCAGATCTTCCACAAGTGAAGCCTCGGGCACGATATCATCCATATTGATATCATCCAGTTTCTCCGCGATTACCTTTTTCACTTTATCTTCAACAGACATAAATCAGGGCAGTCTCCTCGATTGTTTATTCTTCATCTTCCTTTCCGACAACCAGTCTCCCGCGGTATTCACCGCACTCGGGACAAGCGGTGTGAGGAAGCTTGGGTTCCCGGCATTCGGGGCAGACCGCAACCGTAGGCGCTGAAACCTTCTGGTGTGTCCGCCGTTTCCTGCCCCTGCTCTTTGATACCTTCTGTTTTGGTAAAGCCATCTGTCATCTCCTAAACGTTTAATTTCTTTCAATATATAGTATTTTCAACCATTTCGACTGAAACATATTTATTTATCTCAATCTACCTGAAAAGTCAAGATTAATTCGACAAAACCGGGAATTTGCAGAAAAAGGGGAGCGCAAGAATACGGCAGGGGAAACAGGTATCCCGTTCCGGCCGGTGTGCTGTAATGCCGGTCTTCAGGCGGGCCGAAATATTACCAGGTGTTCAGCATGCCGATCCCCGTGAATTTGGCCACTTCATCCTGAAACTGTTTGAATCTGAACCCGACAACCTGGACCATATACTTCATGAGATTATATCCGATCCGGTTATCCGCATCCATCAGGTTGTTCAGAGCCGAAGCACTGATCTTGACCACCGTACACCGGCGGGACATGCAGAAAGCGGACAGACGCATTTTGTAAGGAGGAATAAAACAGGACCAGCCGAAAACCTGGGATTCGGGTGTTTCCTTTTGATGGGTGGACATGGCAGTACGGGAGGTTGAAGGTTCGGCGTTAGGCATCTCGAACCTCAGTTCCACCTCCCCTTCCGTGACAATCCACATCTCCCGGGCGGGTTCTCCTTCGGTGAAAAGCCTGTCCTCCCTCTGATACTCCTGTTCCGAACACAGGTCCGCCACCCTTGAAAGCTCCTCATCCGTCAGTTCCTCGAAAATATCCAGATTTTCCAGAACATCTAGCGATACCATCGTTACCTCCTTTTGATTAAACCGGCCCCATAGCGGGCTTATCCGGATTATAACATAAACGGCAGCAGTTGAGACAGCGGTTTGCTTCTTTATGCGCATTTTGCTCACCGAGCACCAGATCCACTTCATCGAAGCTATTGATTCGATCCTCTACTTTACGCTCGGGCATCCGGACCCTTGGCACAGGTTCCACACCCGGGACTCTGGAGAAAATGGATTCGGGAATCCGCTTGTTCTGCAGGGACTCCTTCACCGGCTCTATCTTTTTCCCTTTGAGAAACAGATCAATGGATCTTGCCGCCCGTCTTCCGCCGCCGATGGCGTCGACCACGAGAGAAGGTCCGGTTGCCGCATCCCCTGCGGTAAAGACATAAGGTATTGTGGTGGTCAGGGTTTCCGGATCGTTCTCAATCGTATTCCAACGGGTCAGTTCAAGCTCGGTCATTCTGGCATGGGGATCCCGCTCCTTGAAAACGGAATCCGGGGACTGGCCGATGGCGGTAACAACCGTATCCACATCCAGCACGGTCTCGGAACCTTCAATCGGTTCCGGTCTCCTCCGGCCGCTTGCATCAGGCTCGCCAAGCTGCATTTTCAGGTACTCGATCCGGCAGACCCTTTTTGAATTGTCCTTGTCCAGCAGCCTTGTCGGGGACGCCAGAAAAACAAATTCGATCCCCTCTTCTTCGGATGCCGCGATTTCCACTTCATTGGCAGGCATTTCAGCTCTCGTCCGGCGGTAAATCATGTATACCTTTTCAAGGCCGAGCCGCAAAAGCGTTCTGGCACAGTCCACCGCAGTATTTCCTCCGCCGATGACAGCCGCCCGTTTTCCCAGATCAAGCTCTTCCCCCTTCGAGGCCCGCGATAGAAAATCAATCCCGGTGAAACCGCCCTCCATATCTTCGCCCTCGATACCGAGTGAATAGTCCTTCCATGCGCCGACACCGATGAAGACGGCATTGTATCCGGCCGCCACAAGAGAGCCCAGGCCGAAATCCACACCGAATTTCACATAGGTAAACGATTCGACCCCCAGATCCAGGATGCCCTGAATCTCCCATTCCAGCACTTTTTTGGGCAGCCGGTATTCCGGAATCCCGTACCGGAGCATACCTCCCAGCTTCGGCATGGATTCGAAAATCGTCACCTGGTGGCCGAGCCGGCGAAGAAAGAACGCCGCGCTGAGCCCGGAAGGACCGCCCCCGATCACGGCGATTTTTCTGCCTGAGTCCGGAGCGCATTTGATCGGAATCCTCTTGCCCGAATTCATCTCGTAATCCGAGGCAAAGCGTTTCAGCTGGTTGATGGAGACCGGCTCATCTTCAACCCCCCGCCTGCATTCCTCTTCACAGGGATGCGGACACACCCTTCCGCAAGTAAGCGGCAGCGGATTTCTCATGCGAATGGTCCGCACCGCCTCTTTATACTGCCCCTGCCTGATCTGGGCGATATATCTCGGCACATCGATCTCGGCCGGGCAGGTCTGGCTGCACGGCGCCAGCGGATCGCTCAGCTGGTTGAATTTCAGAATCTTTTCGGAAAGGGTCCTCACCTCGATGATATCCTTGGGGCAGGCCTTCTGGCAGGCGCCGCATCCGACACATTTGTCGTCGTTCACCACCGGATAGCCCTTCGGACCGATCCGTACGGCATTGAAGTTACACGCCCTCACACAGTCCCCGAGACCTATGCAGCCGATATGGCAATCACGCTTGCCGCCGAACATCACCGCCATGGCCTTGCAGGACTGTATACCCAGATACCGGTACCGGTTGGTGGCGCGGTCACCCCCTTCGCACATATTGTAGGCGTGAGGGCTTTCAGCAGTTCCCGCTTCCATGCCCATGATCTCGGCCACTCGCTCAACACCTTCTTTGTTCGATATCACACAGACACTCGGCGGTTCGTCTCCCCTGACCACGGCTTCTGCAGCTGCGGAACACCCGGTAAACCCGCACGCCCCGCAATTGGCACCGGCAAGGTTGGCTTCCACCAGCTCGATCCGGGGGTCCTCGTACACATAAAAAATCTTGGATGCGAAACTCAAAACAAGGCTGGCACAGCCTCCGAGTCCGACCATAAAAAGAATTGATTCAATCATAAACGATCCTCTTTATTTTATACCATGCCCTTGAAGGCGAAAAAGGAAAGGGAGATCATGCCGGCGGTCACCAGGCCGATGGACGTATCCTGGAGCGGTTTCGGCACTCGGGCGAGATCGATCCGTTCCCGTAAACCTGCGAAAATGATCAGGGCAAGACCGAAACCGATTGCGTAAAACAGGGAAGCGGCCAGTGCCTGAAAAAACGTATACTCTTCCTTGATATTGATCAGACAGACGCCCATGACGGCGCAGTTGGTGGTGATCAGGGGCAGGAAGATCCCCAGTCCCGCATACAGCGCAGGTATACTCTTTTTGAGAAACATCTCCACAAACTGCACCAGAGACGCGATCACCAGAATAAACGAAACCGTTCGCAAATATTCGATATCAAGGGTTTTCAACAGATAATGATCCACTATCCAGGTGATCAGGCCGGCCATAACCATTACGAAAACAACCGCCATGGCCATCCCCACTGCGGTCTCCATCTTTTTGGACGTTCCCAGGAACGGACAGTTGCCGAGGAACTGTGCAAGGAGAATATTGTTAACAAATATACAGCTTACGGCAAGTACGGTAAAATCGCCCATTTTAATCTCCTTTTATTTACTCTCTATAAGGTTCATGATGCAAAGCAAAAGCCCTAAGCCCACAAATGCCCCCGGCGCTTCCACCATGAATGTAAACGGTTGAAAGTCGGGCCCGAAAAGCTGTATAGGGGTCTCATAAAAGGTAAGGGTGCCGCTGCCGAGTATCTCCCTTACCGCACTCAGCACGGTCAGCGACAGGGTAAAACCGATCCCCATCCCGAGACCGTCAGCCACGGCATAATGAGGGGGATTTTTACCGGCAAACGCTTCCGACCTTCCCAGAACCAGGCAGTTGACCACGATCAGCGGTATGAATATGCCGAGCTTCAGAAAAAGCGGATAGGTGAACGCCTGCATCAAAAGCTCCACAATGGTGACGAACGTGGCGATGATCACAATGTAGCATGCGATACGGACTTTGGAGGGAATGAAATTTCTGAAAATTGACACGAAAAAATTCGAGAAGACGAGAACGAAAGTCGTGGCAAGACCCATGCCGATCCCGTTCTCAACCGTCTTGGTCACCGCCAGCACCGGACATAGCCCGAGAACCACACGAAACGGCGCATTCTCTTTCCATAACCCCTTGGTAAATTCTTTTACGATGGATTGTGCCATGGTATTAAGCTCTCCTATATCACCTTGTTAAATCCGGGTTTTGATTTTCGGTTTCAGATCCATATACAGCTCTTTTGCTTTTCTCGCTGCGGTACAAACCCCTCTTGAAGTCACCGTGGCCCCGGACATGGCGCTGATCGTCCCGTCATCCTTTTTGACTTTAAAAGCGTTTTTCGCTACATTCATGCCGCTGAACTGGGAGACGAAGTCCGTACTGTCTTTTGCCCGCGAGCCGATCCCCGGTGTTTCGGAGTGAGTGGTTACCCGCACCTTGACGATTTGGTCCGTGTCTATATTCACACCGACCATCAACCCGACGTCTCCGCCGAATCCGGTCCCCTTGGTTTCAAACGCCACCGCCTTGGACCCGTCCTTCAGCTTGCCCGGGAAAAATGTAACTTCCCTTTCTCCGGCCTGGATGCTGAATCTATCCTTGAGCGGATCGTTGGTTGCATCACTGAAAATGGCATTGATGGCCGGGGCCTTCTGGAACTTGAGGATCTGATTTTCTATCCGGTATTCGGTCCCTGCTTTGAGCATGGACAGAATACCGCCGGAAACAGCTGTGATAACGGTCAGGACAACGACCATATTCACCATTTCACGCATTGTTCACTCTCCTTCCCAGGGCCTTGGGCCTGATGGTATCGATTAACGGGTTCAAAAGGTTGATCAGCAGAATGGCGAATATCGTTCCATCGGGATATACGCCGACATTCCGGATCAGTATCACCAGAAATCCTCCCAAAGCACCATAGATCAGCATGGGTACGAAATTGACCGGAGAAGACGAATTTTCCGTCACAAGGAAAAAGGCCGCCAGAAGGGTGTAGCCTGAAAAAAGATGAATCATGGGTCCGGCAAAGCTGTCCGGATTGGCCAGATTAAAAAAGAAAGCGGTCGCCACAAGCCCGGCAATAAAAGAAACCGTCACTTCCCATTTAATGTATCCCCTGACGATCAGGTAAATACCTCCGATCAGCAGGCCCAAGGGAAAGATGCTTCCGATGCTTCCGATCTGATCTCCCATAATCAGATCTCCGGCATTGAAATGATACAGGGCGCCGGCTCCCTGATGTTTCAAAGCAGGCAGAGGTGCCAGCGCCTTGAAATCGAACCGGTAGTTGACAAGAGCGGCATCCGCATCAAAAAAGACCGGCCATGAAACCATCAGAATCGCCATTGAAAGGACGACCGGGTTGAAGGGATTGCCGCCGATGCCTCCGTAAATCTGTTTGCCGATCACAACGGCCAGAAACGTGCCTATCACCACGACCCACCAGGGGGTCGGAGCCGGTACCATCATCGCAAAAAGCAAACCGATGAGCGCGGCATCAAAATCGCCCGTGGTGACAGGTTTCCTGGAAACCAGGTTAAACAAAAACTCGAACAGCATGGCGCTGGAGATCCCCAGGGCCACAACCCCCAGAGCAGGCACGCCGAACCTGACGATCCCGAATATCGCGGCCGGCATCAGGGCTAAAATCATATTCAGGTTCATCTTGGATATGCTGCCGCCATCATGCCAGAACGGCGCATGGGATACGATAAGCTTCAGTCTTTTAGCCATTTCTCTCCTCCGTTTCAGCTTCGGCTTTCATCTGCAAAAGCTCGTGCTTGCCAAGTCTGATATATTGAAACAGGGGAATGCGTGCCGTGCATACATAACTGCACAATCCGCATTCAATACAGGATTGAAGGTCGAACTTCTCGGCCGCGTCTTCAAACATGTTGGCTTCAAGGCGGCGTACCAGAAGATTGACGGGAATATTCGCCGGACAGATTTTGATACAATTGCCACAGTTGATGCAGGGATAGTCGGATATATGCTGTATATCGTCCACGTCCTGGACGATAATGGAATCCATGGACGGCTGAACCGGATGCGACAGGGTGAATGTGGCAAACCCCTGCATCGGCCCGTTGATGATTACCCGGTCGTTCTCGTTTATGTTGATGTTCAGGGCTTTGAATACTTCACTGATCCGGGTTCCGATCATCGCCTTTATGGTCTTCCGGCTGCCGTCTTTCCCAGTCACGGTCACCACTTTTTCAAAGGACGGCGTTTTGTCCCTGAAAGCCCTTGCCATGGCAATCACCGCTTCCGCACTAATGAAACAGACCCCCATATCCACACAGGATTTCCCCGGAGGAACGGTAATATTCAAATGGTTTTTCATGATCATCAGCGGCAGCGCTTCCGGATAGGCTCCGCTGATGATCATCAGCTGCATGCCTTCAAACCCCGGCCGGTCCTCCACGGTTTCCGGAACGGTCACCGCCACTTTGGGGACATGGGTCAGATCCTTTAATACTCTGATTCCCTCCTTCAGCTCCTCTTTCAGATTGCTGAGGAAATACCGGCGGGTGGTGGCCATCAGGTCCGGGTCAAACCCCGTAATCACGATGGTGTGAATGTCGCTGCCTTTTTCAGCGAGCACATCAAAAGGCGGGGCGCCGGGCAGTGTTTTCAAGTATTTTTCAGCCGTATCAAGCGACGGCCCGGCAAGCGACTCAACCACATCGGTTTTCGTGTCCCCGCTTCTTTCGTGGTCGGATTTCTCCACAACCAGATACGTTCCGATGTCCCCGAATTCCCCCGGATAGGACTCAATGGAAGTAATCTCCCCCTGAATCGGCGAAATCACGTATTCCCTGCTGTTTTTGTAAAGATAAATTTTCTCGTTTTCCCGGACCTGATCCCCGGTTTTGACCAGGTTGATCCGGGTGCTGTCAAGGGGTTCATCCAAAAGCAGGACCACGGAAGAAGGGCGGGGGAGTTGCTCGGGCTCCTTCCCCTCGGATTCCACAAAATCATATTTGAGTACCGGCTTTTTTACTCCCAGAAAAGATCGTTTTATCATTTTTCATCCCCGTCTGTAAGAATTGCAATGCGACCCCGCCGGGTACGCGATCATCTATTACGAATACCGAAGCATCTACTGGGCATGGCACGAACTGCATTCCACCGGGCCGGCACCGTAATCTTCGTGGCACCCGATGCAGTTGTCGTGCAATGCGTCCGACCGGCTGGGCTGGTATTCATCCCCTGTCTCGTAATGGCATTCGCTGCAGTTATACACTTCATCATAATCGATATTATGATGGCAGTCTATGCAATAGAGGCCG
>JAIPEK010000046.1 GCA_021737205.1 Desulfarculaceae bacterium | reverse complement strand
ACCAGGATCTTGTCCAGGTCTGCAAGGCGGGGGAAAGAGCCAAGAAACTGACCCGGCAGATTCTCAACATCAGCCGGCGGGAACCGCATGCAAAGGGGCCCCTTCGGATCAATCCTCTGGCCGAAGAGGCGCTGAAAATGCTTCGCTCGACCATCCCGGCATCCATCGAGATCCATGAACATATTTCAGCCGAGCCTCTGACGGTTTTTGCCGATGCCACCCAGATTCACCAGGTGATCGTGAATCTTGTAACCAACGCCATGCACGCCATGACGGAAAGAAAGGGCATTATAGACGTCCATATTGAGCTTGTGGAACTCGACGGACAAATCGCCCGGAAATACCCGGATGCGGTACCGGGGGAATACGTTTGTCTGACCGTGAGTGATAACGGGGAAGGCATTGCGGCGGATCACCTGGACAAAATATTCGAGCCGTACTTTACCACCAAGGAAAAAGAAGAGGGCACGGGCCTGGGCCTTTCCGTGGTTCACGGCATCGTCAAGGCCCATGAAGGCCATATTGCGGTTTACAGTGAACCGGATCGGGGGACCTCGTTTCACGTGTATCTGCCGCTTGCACGGAAATCGGCGGCTTCAGGCATGTCGTTGCAAAAGAAAGGCTCTCTTCCAAGGGGGAATGAAGAAATTCTTCTTGCGGATGATGAGCCGAGCATCATCGATGTTCACAAAAGAAGCCTGGAACGGCTGGGATACAAAATCACCGCAATGACGGACAGCACAAAGGCGCTGGAGGAATTTTCAGCCTTTCCGGAACGGTACGATCTGGTTCTTACGGATATGGCCATGCCCAACATGGCAGGGGATGAACTTGCCCGGAAAGTGAAACAGATCCGCCCGGAAACTCCGGTGATTCTCTGCACCGGGTTCAGTGAAAAAGTCAACAAAGACCGGATCGGAGATGTCCGGATCGACGGATTTTTAATGAAACCAATTGACCTGGCACGCATGGCCGCCAAAGTTCGAGAGTTGCTGGATGCCGAAAAAGGTGGGGTTGCCTGAAAAACAGTTGCGGAAAGTTTTAATCGCCTCCAACGGCCGGATGGCCATGGACTTGTTTGATCGGAACGAATATGATCTGGTCAGCTTGGACTATGTTCTTCCCGACGAGATCAGCGGACTTGATGTGTACCGCCATATCCGGCAGGCCGATGCCGAAATTCCGATCCTCTTTATTTCCGGCAATCTTGAGTTTCTGGCTTCGGTAAAAGAGTTAAAGCAAAACGATCCTTTACTTGATCATTTGTCAAAGCCCTGCCGGAATAAAACGTATATTGACACGATCCATCAGCTTCTGGATTTTTCGGCAAAAGAGTCCGCACGATTCAAACACCAGGGGAATTGAACGTGTCTGAAGTAAATGGCCGTTTATATGAAAGAATACCATTTTTTACCATGAAGGCCATGAAGGAACTGAAGCAAAATCTTCATGAACTTCATGCTCTTCATGGTGATCTTCCATCATTTGTTGTGTCCTAAAGGACATGGTCGTTATATGAATTGTTCAGGTGTGATTGATGGCCGAGGCTATGTAACCGGCGCCGAATCCGTTGTCGATATTGACCACCGCGATATTGGAACTGCAGGAGTTGAGCATGCCGAAAAGAGCGGTCAGGCCGCTGAAGCTCGTCCCGTACCCCACACTGGTGGGGACCGCGATGACCGGTGCGCCCACCATTCCCGCCACCACGCTGGGAAGCGCGCCTTCCATGCCGGCCACTGCGATGATCACGGATGCATTGTCAATCAGCTCCTTGTGGGCAAAGAGCCGGTGGATTCCGGCGACTCCCACGTCATACACCGTTTCCGTCCGGTTCCCCATGGCCCGGGCCGTGAGAAGGGCCTCCTCGGCTACGGGGATGTCCGAGGTTCCGGCGGAGATCACCAGAATATCCCCGTTTCCCGAAATGTCAGGTTCGTATGTACGAAGCTCCACAAGGCCGGCTTCCTGATGATACCGGGCGTTTTCGAATTTTTCGAGAACAGCTTCGGCTTTTTGGGCGTCCATCCGGGTGGCGAGGATAACAGCTTCCCGCCCGGCCATTTTTTCCATGATGCCGATGACCTGGTCCGCTGTTTTGCCCTGGCCGAAAATCACCTCGCAGAAACCCTTGCGGGCGGAACGGTGATGGTCGACATGGGCATAGCCGATATCCTCGAAGTAAAAGTTTTCGATCAACTTTCGGGCTTCATGGATTGAAGCGGTACCGTCCGCCACCTGTTTCAAAAGCTGTGATATCCGGTTGTCTTGCATGGGGTCGTCCGAGTCCGTTTTTACGCCTGCCGTTTGAGCCATCCGATCCCTTTGGCGGATTTTTCGTTTTCCCTGGATGCCGCGGGGTTTGCGGTTTCGGTTTCCTTGTTTGCCGTTTCTTTCGTGCTTTTCCGGGATTTTGCGGCCTCACCTGAAGAGACCACGCCGGGTTTACCCCACTTGTACCGGCCGAACTTGAGATATCCCTGGACATTGTTGAACCGGGCATCCACGGTTTTGGGAATCGGGATAATGTTGCCCTCGATCTTCGGTGCCAGGTACTCTCCGATCTCGTTGCTGCCCCCGCCGGACAGGATGATCGAGTCGATATCCCAGTCATCTTCCCACAATCGGGTCAGATCCCGGGAGATGGCGGAGGCAGTATGGTTGTAGACCCGTTTTTTCAAATTCGAAATGTTGTACTCCTTGCCTTTGATCTTAATGCTGCCCGAGGAGACGAATTTAAACATCCGGAACAGTTCGATGTCAATACTGCTCTCCTGCCGCAACTTGTTGGCGATGACGGAGAAACACTTTGAAATGCCGGTCTCCATGGTGGAGGATCCTCTCTGGATGTATTTGAGATGATCGAAAATGGAAAAATCCGTGGTTTTGAACCCGATGTCCACCACCCCGATTTTCTGCATGGCCAGTGTTTTGTCGGCAAATGTTCCGGTATCGTCAAAAATAAGATTGAAAATGCTGCCGATGGGCTGGGGGATCATGTGGATTTTGTCAATCGTGACCTTCTTGTATACATCCTCCCCGTTTTCTTTGTGGAATATGAGATCATGGGTGCCGGTGACGGCTTGTTTGAATTTTCCGGTGTCCCGCTTTAGAAAGCCCACAGGAAGCCCGGAAACCACATGAAGCGGTTCGTTTCCGCTGCAGCACATCCCGGCGGCCGTAACAGCGAGAATTTTGACAAAATCATTGATGAATTTGTCCTGTTCAAGGGTGAAGTCCCGGATGCTGGACTGGAGCTCGGCATAGTTGCCCAGGAAATAGGTTTTGTCGTTAAGCGTGACATGGAGGTTGGAAGAGGCGGATTCATCTCCCAGAAGCGAATTGAACTCAATATCGGCGGCGTCGCCTATAATGGACTTGAAAATGACGGAGTCCGTTCCGTTGTAAGCTTTTGTGAAGCCGAAACCCACATCGATCCCTACAATTTCCATGATTGCCTCCCGTGCAATTCACCTTTGTGATCCATCCAACTGATTGCAAACTTTGCGTAAAATGAATATAATATTATACGGATTGTATTAAAAAAGCAAATGTAAGGAATCATTTTAATGCCCAAAGACAGGATTTTTGCAGAGAAAACGGATCCGGTTCAGCCGTTCCGGTTTGACGAACGGGTGGCCACGGTATTTGACGACATGCTTCACCGATCTGTTCCGCTTTATGCCGAAAGCATTCGGCTGCAGGCAAAGCTGGCTGTTCAATACTTTCAACCGGGCACCCGGATTTATGATCTCGGGTGTTCGAACGGGAACCTGGGAGTGATGATCTGCAACCGGTTCGGAGCCAGACCGTTTTCCATGAAGGCGGTGGACAGCTCGGCCCCCATGATCGAGAAATACCGGGACAGGCTTTCGGACAGGGAAAAGGAATCGGTCCGGTTCGTTTGTGACCGGATTGAGGATACCCCCGTGTCAAACGCCTCTGTTGTCATTTTGAATCTGACCATTCAGTTTGTCGCCCCGGAAAAAAGAGATGCCGTTGTAAAGGAAATATTCAACGGGCTTTTGCCCGGCGGCGTCCTTTTGTTGACGGAAAAGATCACTCACCGGTCGGGCGGGATCCGCCGGCTGTATGAATCCTTTTACACGGACTTCAAGCTGGAAAACGGGTACTCAGAGCTGGAGATCAGCCAAAAACGGGATGCCCTGGAAGAGGTCCTGATCCCGGAGACCCTGGACGATCATCAGGCAAGGCTTGAAAGGGCCGGATTCGGCTCCGTGGACGTCTGGCTCAAATGGTTCAACTTCGCTTCCCTCCTGGCAGTCAAACAAGTTGGATAAACATTAACGGAAAACAGGAATGGACAACCTTCTGGAAAAAAACGAGCGGTACGGACTGAAACATTGCCTGCCGGCGCTTGAATCTCTTATCAGGGAAAGGAAGACATTTTTCGCCAACCCGACGGGGAATGCATTTTATTTCAACAGGGCGCTGCAGGATCTGCCCGAGCTTACTCCTTCGTCCGTATCACTGGACTCCTCGAAAATCCTTATCGGCAGCCGGGCGGACGCGGACGACCAATCGTATAAAAGGCTTTCGGAAAATCTGTTCCGGCTCTGTCCCTGGCGCAAGGGCCCGTTTCAGGTGTTCGGCGTGGACATCGATTCCGAGTGGCAATCCTGGATGAAGTGGGACCGGTTCAAACATGTGCTGCCCGATCCTGCCGGTAAAAAGATTCTGGATATCGGCTCCAGCAACGGGTATTACATGTTCCGGGCGGCGGCTTTCGATCCGCTGCTGGTGTTGGGGGTGGAGCCCCAGCATTCGTTTTACTATCAGTATCTGGCATTGCAGAAATACCTCGGGCTGGACAACCTGTCCTGCATTCCGGCCGGGTTCGAACGCCTTCCCGCCATGGATCGGTACTTTGACCTGGTGTTCTGTATGGGGATTCTGTATCACAGGAAATCCCCGATCGAGATGCTGGCACAAATAAAGCGGATGATGCGGCCGGGGGGGATGCTGGTGCTGGACAACCTGGTGCTCGACTCTGCTGCGGACATGTGCCTGTTTCCCGAATCAAGATATGCCAAAATGCGGAACGTCTTTTTCATACCGGACCTCAAATGCATGCAATCGTGGCTGAAGCGGGCCGGGTTTTCATCGGTTTCGTGCGTGGATGTCTCAAAGACCACAAAAGAAGAGCAGAGAAAGACTTTTTGGATCCAAACCGAGTCCCTTGCCGATTTTCTGGACCCTCTCGATCCGGACCACACGGTTGAAGGGTATCCGGCGCCGGTCAGGGCCGTGTTTACAGCTTGTGCATGAAGCGGGCGGGTTTTTCGGGTCAGTGTGATCATTTTATCCTTGATAATACTGCAAAATAATTTATCCTGTATGTTTATAATCCGTGCATAAAGATTTTTTTTCAATCAACAACAATTTAACAGGATTTTCGTATGAACTGGGACTGGGATAAATTAAGAGAACAGAAAGAAAAATATGAAAACAAGTCCGGCGGCCAGAAAGGGGGCGGGGGCGGTATGCCCACCCCGCCGAATTTCGACGAGTTTTTCAACAAAATGAAAAATTTCCGGTTTACCGGAATTATCGCCGTGGTGGTCATCCTGCTTTTGATCTTTTTCGGCGGTTCAATGGTCTACCAGGTTGAGCTGGACGAGGTCGGGGTGGTGCAGCGATTCGGCCAGTTCAACCGGATTTCCCAGCCGGGTCTTCACTTCAAGCTGCCGGCCGGGTTGGAACAGGTGAAAACAGTGATGGTCAAGCGGATACGGAAAGAGGAGTTCGGGTTTGAGACGGTCCAGGGATCCGACAATTTCCGGTATTCCAACGACAGCTCGGAACGGGATGAAGCATTGATGCTCACCGGAGATCTCAATGTGGCCATTGTCCCCTGGATCGTGCAGTACCGGATCGCTGATCCGTACAACTACCTTTTCAAGGTAAAGGATGTGAAATCGCTTCTGCGGGACATGTCCGAGTCCACCATGAGGACCGTGGTGGGGGACCGGAGTATCAACGAGGTGATCAGTGAAAGAATCGAGATCGCCCAGGCCGCCACGGAAAAGCTCCAGGCGGAGATGGACCAGGCCGAAGCCGGGGTCAACATCGTGACCATAGAGATGAAGAAAACCAATGTGCCCAAGCCGGTACAACCCTCTTTTAACGAGGTGAATGCAGCCATCCAGGAAAAAGAGCAGATCATATACAAGGCGCGCGAAGAGTACAACAAGGCGGTGCCGGCCGCACGCGGCGAGGCCAAGCGGGTGATCAAGGATGCCGAAGGATACGCCATTGAAAGGGTGAACAAGGCCCGCGGCGATGTGGCCAAATTCAAATCCATATACAAAGAATATGCCAAAGCCAGGCAGGTTACGGAAACGCGCCTCTATCTCGAGGCAATGAACGAGGTGATCCCTAAGATGGGGAAAAAATACGTGATTGATTCGGAACAGAAAAACCTGCTTCCGTTTCTGCCCATGGGGGACGGCGGCGTTGCCGGCGGTATGACAACCAACAGAAATTCGAATAAATGATATAGCGTGGTGGAAAAAATGAACAAGACGGCAAAACTGGTTATAGGAATTTTGGTCCTGGCGGGTCTGGTACTGTACTCGTCAGCCTATGTGGTGGATGAAACCGAACAGGTGGTGGTGACCCAGTTCGGAAAAGTGGTGGGGGATCCCATCAAGGAGCCGGGACTGAAGTTCAAGATCCCGTTTATCCAGAAAACGAGCTTTTTTGAAAAGGTGCTCCTGGAGTGGGACGGGGATCAGGGCCAGGTGCCCACGAAAGACAAGAAGTACATCTGGGTGGACACCTTTGCCAGATGGAAGATCGTGGACCCGGTAAAATTTTTCCAGACCGTGAACAACAAAACGGCTGCACTCGGCAGGCTGGACGATATCATTGATCCGGCCATGCGGAACCTTGTGACCTCTTATCCCCTGGTGGAGAGCGTGAGAAACAGCAACCGGCTTCTGGAGGTGCTTGAATCGAGCCAGGGCACGTTCGAAGAACAGATGCTGGAGCAGGAAAATCAAACGGAAAAAAAGCTGGCAGAGGATGCGGATGCGGTAAAAAAGGAAACCAGCTTTGAAAAATACAAGCGGTATGAGGTGGAGCTGGGAAGAGACGGGATCACAAAGCGGATTGTACAGCAGGCCCAGCCCAAACTGGAAAAATTCGGGATCGATCTGGTGGACGTGAAGATCAAAAGGGTCAATTATATCGATAAAGTGCAGGAAGCGGTTTATGAAAGGATGATCGCCGAGCGTAACCAGGTCGCTGAGAAGTTCAGATCCGAGGGCCGCGGCCAGGCCAGTGAAATCCGCGGAGAAAAGCAGAAGATTCTCCAGGAAATCTCATCAGGAGCGTACGAAAAAGCCGAAACAATCAAAGGGAAGGCGGATGCAAAGGCGACCGAGGTTTATGCAAGCGCATACGGCCTTGATCCGGATTTCTACTCGTTTATGAAAACCCTTGATGTGTATCGAAATGCCATGAACAAGGACAGTACGCTGGTCCTTTCCACGGATTCGGAGTTCATGCGCCTTTTCAAGGATGGAACAGTGAAATAAAAATCGGCCGCGAGTATTGAGGTGGTGGTTTGGAAGACAACCATCACCCTCAATATTCTCGTTCGGCCCTCTTGCCGCTGCTTACTTCTTTTTCCTCTGGTGGCGGGTTTTTGCCAGAAGTTTTCTGTGCTTATGTTTTCTCATCTTTTTTCTTCTCTTTTTGATCACGCTGCCCAAACCGATCACCTCCTTTTTTTGCTTTTGCGTTTTTGAGTGTATTGGATCATGCCAATATTTTTATTTTCAAACTATCGAATATATCATATTATGCAGCTTTTTCAAATTCTTTATCAGTTTTACCGGAAAACAAAGGTATGGATGCATTGAAGCGGTTTTCCCCGGCCCAGCTCAAAACGGTTGAAGAGGCGGTGGAGGTGGCGGAGGAACTTGTGGGCAATCATTATAAAATGTCCTCTGTCCAGTGGCTCCACAGCCGTTATGAAGTGAGGACGGCAAAGGATCTTGCCGAGCACGAAATCATCTGCGGCCCGTTTGCGCAGGTGGTCAAATATGAAGCCCGGAAGAAGGATGCATACTTGAGCTCGGCCGCTTTTACCTGTTATATTATATGCCTGCAGGACGGGACAATACTGGAGGCGGTGGAAAAACGGGGTTCCTTGTACCTTATGCCGTTTCTTCTGTATATCATGGTGCATGAGCTGGTCCATATCGTCCGGTTTTCAAGGTTTCACAGGATGTATGAAAAATCGGGCGAGCCCGCAATGGAGCTTGCCGAAGAAAGAAAGGTGCATGACATTACCTGTACCATCCTTGAAAACGTATCCGTGAAGGGAATTTCCAGCGTGAACGAGTACTTTGAAAAATGGCGGATTCAAAACGCTTAAAATTTTTCTAGCCGTTCACGGCTTGAAACTTGAAATTGGAAAGTAGAAATTGGGGAGAAGGGTAGGGTCGGGCATGAAGGCCGAATTTCCAGTTTCCAATTTCAAAGTTCCGTGAACACCTAAAATTTTTATTGCCTGCCTTGACAACCGGGAAAGACTGACTATTTTATTTTTTGATTTGAAACCACTGACATGAATTATCAGTTACGTCATTTGGAGATAATATATTATGCCTGTATATGAATATGAGTGCACGGAATGCGGAGAAGTGGAAGAAGCATTGCAGAAAATATCAGAACCGCAGCTCAAGGAGTGTCCGCGTTGCAAAGGACGGCTGAAGAAGCTGATATCACAGAGCACTTTTCATTTGAAAGGATCGGGGTGGTATGTCACCGATTATGGCGGATCTTCAAATCAGGCCGCGCCCGCCGGTTCCGGCACAACCGAAACGGATTCCTCAAAAGGGGATGGCGCATCCCGTGCCAATGATAAAGCTTCAGCTCCGACACCTAAAAGTGCGGACGATTCCGAAAAATGAAGCTTTGAAATCATAATATAGATCACGAACCATTACTATTACTGTTTATTATCGAAGGAGGTTACAATTATGAGTTTACGACCATTACAGGATCGGATTCTTGTGGAGCGAGTAGAGGAAAAAGAGCAGACCAAAGGCGGAATTATTATTCCGGATACCGCCAAGGAAAAGCCGATTGAAGGAAAGGTGATCGCCTCGGGCAAAGGCCGTGTGGCGGAAGACGGAAGCCGTCTTCCCATGGAGGTTGCCGTGGGGGATCGTGTCCTTTTCAGCAAATACGGCGGAACCGAAGTGAAAATCGACGGGAACGAATATCTTATTATGCGCCAGGACGATGTTCTCGGTGTTGTAGAAGGATAATCCGAGCCTGATCGTTTTTTCGATACAAGTTCGATGGAAAATAGAATTTTAAATAGTACAAACAGATATGGAGGCGTTTAGATATGGCTAAAGAGATTAAATATGCTACAAAAGCCCGTGAATCCATGCTCAGAGGAGTTAAAACTCTGGCGGATTCGGTTGTGGTAACCCTCGGACCCAAGGGAAGAAACGTGGTGATCGAGAAATCATGGGGATCTCCCACGGTTACCAAGGACGGTGTGACCGTTGCCAAGGAAATCGAACTCGAAGACAAGTTCGAAAACATGGGGGCCCAGATGGTAAAAGAGGTTTCCAGCAAGACCTCGGACATGGCCGGTGACGGCACCACCACGGCCACCGTTCTTGCAAGGTCCATCTATGAAGAGGGACAGAAGCTGGTTGCCGCGGGCAACAGTCCCATGAGCATCAAAAAAGGCATCGACAAAGCGGTTGAGAAAATCGTTGAAGAGCTTTCCAGCATCACCAATCCCACCAAAGACCAGAATGAAATCGCCCAGATCGGTACGATTTCCGCCAACAATGACGAGACCATCGGAAACATCATTGCAGAGGCCATGAACAAGGTCGGCAAAGAGGGCGTCATCACCGTGGAGGAAGCCAAGGCCATGGAAACGACCCTCGAGGTTGTGGAAGGGATGCAGTTCGACCGCGGTTACCTCTCTCCGTACTTTGCCACTGACAATGAAAAAATGGTTGCGGAGCTCGAGGATGCCTACATCCTGATCTGCGACAAAAAGATCAGCAGCATGAAAGACCTGCTCCCGGTACTCGAGGAGATCGCAAAGACAGGCAAACCTCTTGTGATCATCGCCGAAGATGTGGAAGGGGAAGCACTGGCTACTCTCGTTGTGAACAGACTGAGAGGCACACTGAATGTGGCTGCCGTCAAGGCGCCCGGTTTCGGTGACAGAAGAAAGGCCATGCTGGAGGATATCGCTGTTCTTACCGGCGGCCAGGTGGTTTCCGAAGATGTGGGCCTCAAACTTGAAAGTCTGACCATCAACGACCTGGGACAGGCAAAGAACGTCAACATCGACAAGGACAATACCACCATCGTGGACGGCGCAGGCACGAAAGAAGCCCTGGAAGGCCGCGTGAAAATGATCCGTGCCCAGGTGGAAGAGACCACTTCCGACTATGACCGTGAGAAACTCCAGGAAAGGCTGGCCAAACTGGTCGGCGGCGTTGCGGTTATCAGTGTCGGGGCTGCTACCGAAACCGAGATGAAAGAGAAAAAGGCCCGGGTGGAAGATGCCCTGAATGCAACCCGTGCAGCGGTTGAAGAAGGTGTTGTGCCCGGCGGCGGTGTGGCTCTCGTTCGCACCCTCGGCGCCCTTAAGGGTCTCGGCCTGGCGCAGGAGGAAGAGCTCGGTGTGCAGGTTGTGGCAAGAGCCATTGAAGAACCCCTGAGAATGATTGCCAACAACGCAGGTGTCGAAGGCGCCGTTGTCATCAACAAGGTCAAGGAAGGGGAAGGCGCTTTCGGTTACAACGCCAGAACCGACAAGTATGAAGACCTGATCAAGGCCGGTGTTATCGACCCCAAGAAAGTCGTGCGGTTTGCACTTCAGAACGCGGGCAGCGTAGCATCCGTAATGCTCACCACCGAGGCGATGGTCGCGGACAAGCCGGAAGAGAATGAAGGCGGCGGAATGCCGGCCGGCGGCGGCGGCGGAATGCCCGGCGGAATGGGCGGAATGCCCGGTATGATGTAAAAATGTAACTTTCATTTTTACTGTTTATATTTGTGCCCTTGCGCCGTTATCCGGTGCAGGGGCTTTTTATATCCGCTGACAATCGCCTGTTGCCGGACTCATGGCGCGGACTTTTATATAGCAGTCATGATGCACGGCATCACAACAAATCACGCCACTTGAATGAAGCAGGATTCAAGTTTCAAGTTTCAAGTTTCTTGATAAGGCCTTGACATGAACCCCAAGGTCATATACGTAACACCTTGATACGGCGTAACCGTTCACGGTTTACAGTTGCCGGTTCACGGTTGAAAAACTGTGAACTGTGAACCGATAACCGTGAACGGGTACGATACGGCAAATGTCTGAAAAATGAAGGTAACCGTTCACTGTTTAAAGTT
>JAIPEK010000045.1 GCA_021737205.1 Desulfarculaceae bacterium | reverse complement strand
CACTCCGTTTTCCGGCAGGACTTTTTCGGCAATCTGTCCGGACGGCGTAAAAAAATCACAGACCACATCGGCCCATTCCCCGGGGAAATTTTTGATCCGCCACCGGCTCAGCCTGTCAAAACGGATGGCCTCGTTTGTTTTTTGAGCCACCGGCGCCTTGATCATCTTCATTTTTCTGCCGTCCCACTGCATCAGCTCTTTTAACAGCAAAACAAAGTCGTCAGCGAATATCCATTCTTCCTCCTCAAGAAGAACGAATGGAAACACACTGCTGGTCAATGCATATTTGAACGGCCCTTCATTTTTCCAGACGGTTTTGAAATCATATACATGGGGCAGCACTCGTCTCAACACCCTTTTATTCTTCATAGTTACACCTTTTACATTCTTGCACCCATTTTTTGCTTGACGGCCCGGCCCGGTTTTGTTAACCATGTGTCTTTACAATAGTTAACGAAGAGCACCGATGAAAGAGCACATACTTCACCTTTTATACAGCAACAGCGGACAGGTGGTGTCCGGAACCACATTGAGCGAACATCTCGGGATTTCCAGGGTTGCCGTGTGGAAACACGTCAAAAATCTCAAACAATCCGGATGGCCGATTGTTTCCACTTCAAGAGGCTACATACTGGAACACCCCCGGGACCTTCTCCTGCCTTTTTGTTTTGCCGACCGCACCAATCAAATATACCATTTCACAGAGACCGTCTCAACCATGGATGCGGCCAAAGAGCTGGCCCGAAAGGGGGCGCCGCACATGAGCCTGGTGCTCGCCGAACGCCAGACGGGCGGAAGGGGGAGGCTCAGCCGGGAGTGGCATTCTCAGGACGGCGGCATCTGGTGCACCCTGATCCTTCGGCCGACCATTCCTTTTGCCTACACGTATCAGCTGAACTTCGCCGCGTCCGTGGCACTGGTCGAAACCCTCCGGGACGAAACCGGTATTGACGCGACCGTGAAATGGCCCAACGACATCCTGGCCGGCAGGAAGAAGATCGCGGGACTGCTGTCCGAAATGGAGACCCACGGAGACATGCTCTCCTTTCTCAACATCGGAATCGGCCTCAATGTCAACAACACTCCCCCGGAAACAGTGGAGGACGCCGCCTCCATCCGGTCGCTCACCGGCCCGGGTGTCTCGAGGCAAAAACTTGTGAACCGGTTTCTCGACCGGTTTGAAGAGCTCTACAATCAAATTCGGGAGATCGATATCATCGCCATATGGAAAGCCTATACCTCCACTATAGGGGCCCGCGTGGCCGTTGAAACTCATAACGCACGGTTTGAAGGAATTGCGGTGGATGTGGACCCGACCGGGGCACTGATCATCGAAACCTGCGACGGAACCACAAAAAAAGTGATTTACGGAGACTGTTTTTACAAGGAGAATAACCAATGAATTTCATGAACCAACTGAGAATGATGACCTACGCTTCCCTTTTTGTAGCGCTCATTGCCGCGGGCGCTTTTATTTCCATCCCGGTGGGACCGGTACCCATCGTGCTGCAGAATATGTTCGTTCTTCTGGCAGGGCTTCTTCTCGGGCCTCGATGGGGCCTTGCATCAGTTTTCATTTATCTTTTACTGGGCACATTCGGGCTTCCCGTTTTTGCCGGCGGCACAGGAGGGATCGGCCGCATCCTCGGCCCCACCGGCGGCTACCTGATCGGATACCTGCCCTGTGTTTATGCCACCGGCCTCATCGCCCGGAAAAACAAGCGAAGCCGGCTTGTCGACATATCCGCCATGATTACCGGGTCGGTCATTCTCTACGCAGCAGGAGTCCCCTGGCTCAAGTTTGCAACGGGCATGGGCTGGGAAAAAGCCTTTATGGCCGGCATGTACCCGTTTCTGCCGGGGAATGCGGTCAAAATTGTGGCTGCCGCATTCATCGCCGGCAAACTGAGACCTTTGATGAAAGGATAGAAGGTGGTGTTCACCGACCCGAACCGATTGCCCCCTCTTCTCCAGGTGGAACATGTTTCCCACCACTACCCGGACGGCGGCACCAGCGTATCAAACGTTTCCTTCAATGTGTGCAAAGGGGAATTCATCGTACTGGCGGGCGCCAACGGATCCGGGAAAACCACTCTCCTGAGGCTTCTTAACGGTCTTCTGCACCCATCCGCCGGAGATATCCGGTATCGTGGAAAACCGATTATTAAAAATCCGGAACACACCCGGAAACACATCGGCATGGTCTTTCAAGACCCGGACACACAGATCGTCGGAGAAACCGTATTTGATGATACCGCATTCGGCCCGGAAAATCTCAAGCTTCCCAGAGAAGAGATCGACAAAACCGTCCACGCCACCCTTGATTCTCTCGGTCTCGGACATATGAAAGACCGGTGCCCCTCCACGCTGTCCGGCGGGGAAAAACGGCGTCTTGCCCTGTCCGGGATTCTGGTGATGCACCCGGAGATCATTCTTCTGGACGAACCCTTTTCCAACCTGGACTATCCGGGTGCCGCCGGCCTTCTCCAGCTCCTGGAGTTCCTGAACCGGGACGGCATCACCCTGATCGCGGCGACCCATGATGTGGAGAAGATCATCGACAAAGCAGGAAGAATGATCATCATGCAAAACGGAACCATTGTCGCTGACGGCCCTCCGTCATTGCACGTGCAGGCACTGGAGCAATACGGCATCCGGGAACCGTGCGCCTCCAGGTACGGAATGAAGCCTGCCGACTGGGTAAACGGAAGAAAGCGGCCATGACTCCCTTTACCTACCGGAAAGGAGAGTCTCACTACCACAGGCTCGATCCGAGATACAAACTGATCATGCTGGCCCTTGTCAGCGTATCCGTCCTGCAGGCCGCTTTTATTCCCCTGCTTGTATTTTCAGCGGCATTGGCGCAAGCGATGGTCCGCGTCGGCATTCATATACCAACGGCGCTGAAACACCTGAAATTTTTCTTTCTTCTGCTTTTGCTGATTTTTTTGGCCCGGACGGTATCAGAACAATCCGGAGATACGCTTTTCAAGATTTACAAACTGCAGGTCACCACTGGCGGTATCCGCCTGGGCGTACTTACCGCCTGGCGGTTTCTTGTGGTCATGCTCGCCGGAATGATTTTCTCAAGATCCACCCGACCCTCCCAGGTAAAATCCGCAGCCCAGTGGTTTCTCAAACCGGTGCCTTTTATCCCGGAAAAACGCGCCGCCGTCATGATCGGACTTGCCATCCGGTTTCTTCCCCTGATCCTGCAGCAGGCCGAAGAGCTTTCACTCGCCCGGAAAGCAAGGGGAGGAGACCTGAGAAAAAACCCGGTCAAACGGATTACCGAACTTGCCGTGGGCCTGATGAAAAAATCATTCCGGACCGCCGACCAGACCGCTCTTGCCATGGCAGCCAGGGGATTTTCTGAAGACCGCACCGATCCGTCGTTTCACCCTTCCCGGCTGGACGCCGCCTACCTCGTTCTCACCGGAACAACCGCCATCCTTCTCTTTGTATGCTGAGTCGTTTCCAGGTTTCCCATTTGTAGTCAAGCTTTTTTCAAAAAAAGCCACTTTTTCCAAAAAATACATTTGACACAATATATTTGCCCTGTTACACTCCTTATAAAATCAATCAATAAATACCGTGTAAAAATAAACCTTGGTTGATCACCCCTTTTGCCAAACCTGACCATCGTAACAAAGGGGATGCATTCATATTCCAATGAATGCTTCAACTGCACCGGTTTTTTTGTATTTTTTGTTTTGAATACCAATATTTTGCAAACAAACAAATATTGGCCAACAAAGGAGGCACCAAACATGACAGACGAAACCATCAACGTCCGGATACCGGACCGATCATCGGCAGAACAGGGACAAGGAGAGTATTTCTTTTTAACCGTCAACGGGCGGACGGAAAAAATCTCCTTCCATGATTATGACAAAATCTATTCCATACCTGGTCTTTATGAAAAACTCTTCTATGACCGGTACAAATGCAACTCGCCGGAAGTGGTATGCTCGCTTCTGGAAAAAAACCTCGAACAATCCGACCTTGATTCATCCGAACTGAGCGTACTCGACATCGGCGCGGGTAATGGAATCGTCGGAGAAGTACTCAAAAAAATCGGAGCTGAAAACATTGTGGGACTGGACATTATCGAGGAGGCTGAAGAAGCCGCCTGGCGGGACCGTCCTGAAGTATACCAGAGGTACTATACCGCAGATCTGACCCAGCTTACCGAAAAAGAAAAGTATGAGCTGACCAACACATATTTCAACTGCCTGACTGTGGTTGCCGCACTCGGGTTCGAAGACATACCTCCCCATGCATTTTCAGCCGGCTACAACTTCATCGATTCCCCCGGCTGGTTCGCCTTTAACATCAAAGAGGATTTTCTGGAAAACAAAACCGATTCCTCCGGGTTTTCAAAACTGATCAATGAAATGATGAACGACAATCTCATCGACCTCAAGGACAAACACCTCTACCGGCACAGGCTCTGCCAGGACGGCACCCCTCTCAACTACTATGCGGTTGTGGCCGAAAAAAAGGATGATGTCCCCGAAGACATGGTACAGCAGTTCCTCTAAAATCCCCGTCCGGCCTGCGGCACCGCAAATTGTGCGCCCCTTCAAAAACCTGCCCGGCCGGAACCGGATGGAAACACTGCTCCACAACAATCAATTCCCTGCTTCCCCGTCTTTTCATTCAGGCGGGGAGCCCCCCTTCAAGAGACAAGAAACTTGAGACAAGAGACAAAGAATGGTCTCATCGGACTCATGCAAGTTTCTTCGTTGTGATGCTTTATGCATCATGGCGGTTATACAAATTCCTGTTGTACAGATCGTTGAATTCCTTTATATTACATTTTTTCCCTGAAACCGGATAACAGGAAGGTTGCATGTCTTTGCCCGAAATCGTCATCATTGCAGTGGGACTTGCCATGGACGCTTTTGCCGTAGCTTTTTCCGCCGGCACCCTACTGCAGCAGATCCACTGGCGCCACTATTTCAGACTCTGCTGGCATTTCGGGCTGTTTCAAGCATTGATGCCGGTTGTCGGCTGGAGCTGCGGCCTGGGCGTCCGGGACCTTGTGCAGACCTATGACCACTGGATCGCATTCGCACTGCTCGCCTTGATTTCCGGCGGAATGTTCAGGTCTGCATTTGAAGACAAAGAAGAGAGGAAAAAACGAAAGGATCCTACAAAGGGCACCATGCTGGTACTCATGTCTCTTGCCACCAGCATAGACGCATTCTCCGTGGGAATCAGCCTGTCAATGCTCAATGTCGACATCTTGACCCCCTCGGTCATGATCGGCTTCATAACCGCCGGATGCACTGCCGTGGGGCTTTATATGGGACGAATCGCCGGAAAAGTCCACCGCATCGGATCCTATGCCGAAATAACCGGCGGGGCTGTATTGATGGCAGTGGGCCTGAAAATCCTGCATGACCATGGTGTTTTTTAAGTGGTGAACTTCCATATGACAAACCGGTTGAATAAATCCTGCCTGCCGGGCTTGCTTTTCGAATGAAAATTATTTATTTTATTGATATATGTTTACTCATTATGAGTAATACATTCTTTTTTTTAATAATAATGCAGCCGAGCGGCAAAGGAGAAACCCATGTCCGACGCGGACGACCAGTCACCGGATCCAAGACTTTCTGATTTGCGGGAAAAGCAGTCGGTACGCGCCACCTTTAAACTGTCGAAAAAAGCCATCGATTCCATAGGACTTGTGGCCGTTCATATGGGAATCAAACAGAAATCTCTTTTCGACTATGTGATAGAGGATGTATCCACACTTGAAAAGACTGCCGAACAAATCCGCGGCAAAAAATTCAAAGACACCCCCCGGGTTCAGAAAACGTATGTCCTGAGCCGCAAAACCATCAATTTGATCGAAACCATTGCCCGTACATACAACCTTCCCAGGGATGTACTGGTGGAACATGCAGTTCGGAGACTTGAGTCATTAATACGGTCGGAAAAACAAAAACACCGCAAAAGGAAAGAACTGCTCGTCGAAGCCGCCGATCAGTTTGACCGGCTCCGGACTCTGTTTGAGCAAGCCGGACAAGACCTGGGAGAGGATGATCCGTTCTGCCGGCACCTGGCCAAAACAATTTCCGCCTGTGATAAAGGAGAACGGGAATTGAAAAATTTCATCGATAAAGGCAATGCCCTTGAAGATTTTTAAAAGAACCTTTATTTTGGCTTCGAACCATTTAAATCGTAAAGGAGGATCCATTGATAGAGGTTGAAAATCTGACCAAGTACTACAATGACTTCTGCGCCGTCGACCACATTGACCTTCAGATCCATGCAGGGGAAATCACAGGCATTCTCGGTCCCAACGGCGCAGGAAAAACCACAATGCTCCGGATGCTGACGGGTTTTTTCGAACCCACCATCGGACGGATCAAGGTCAAGGATCTTGAAATGCCGGGGGACAGCCTGAAAATCAAATCGATGATGGGATATCTCCCGGAATCAGCCCCGCTTTACCACAACATGATTGTGTACGACTATCTGGCGTACGTGGGCCGGATCAAAAACCTGGCCGAAGCACAGATCCCGGGAAGACTGAAAGAATTGAGCGACATCTGCGGGCTTGCTGAAATCATGCACAAACCGGTTTCCGACCTTTCCAGAGGATTGAGGCAGCGGGTCGGGCTTTCCCACGCCCTGATGACGGACCCGGAAATCCTGGTACTGGACGAGCCCACATCCGGACTCGACCCGAACCAGATCGCCGAAATCCGGGAAATCATCAAAACCATCGGAAAACAGAAAACCATCGTCTTTTCCACCCATATCCTAAGCGAGGCCGAAGCCACTTGCGACCGGGTCGTAATCATCGGCCGGGGAAAAATTGTTGCGGATGACACCACGTCCAACCTGAAAACCCGGATGGCCAAAGGCGCCGATATCACCCTGGCGCTTGCCCATGCAGACCCGAAAGAGGTGACGGACCTGCTCCATCGGGTTGATCCTTCCCTTACGGTCCGGCGGAAAAACCAAGCCGATCCCGAGGCTGTCTCCTTTCAAATCAAATCTTTGAACGACAAAGACGTCATGAAAGACATCTATCTTGCAATAAAGGAAACGGACTGGGTGATCACCGAATTCAAGAGGGATTCCGACAGCCTGGAACACATCTTTCACGAGCTTACAAAGGAGGTATAGTCCATATGTCCCGGATCAAAACAATCGCTTCCAAAGAACTCAAGGACTACTTCACATCCCCGGTGGCCTATATCGTGATTCCGCTTTTCCTTATCGTCACCGGCTGGTTTTTCTTTTCCACCTTCTTCCTCTATGACCGCGCCGGCATGAGAGATTTCTTCACTCTTCTGCCCATGATATTCTCGTTTATCATTCCGGCCGTAACCATGAGGCTTTTTGCCGAGGAGATGAACATCGGCTCCTATGAAACCCTTCTGACCATGCCGGTTTCGTTTACCGAGATTGCCGTGGGCAAGTTTACCGCAGCGGTGCTCTTTACCGGGGCCATGCTCCTGCCCACCCTATCGTATCCTGTTTTTATCTCGTTTCTCGGGGAACTCGACCCGGGACCCGTCATCGGCGGATACATCGGCGCCCTGCTCCTTGGCGGCGCCTATTGCGCGATCGGGCTTTTCGCCTCTTCACTGACCCGAAGCCAGATCATCGCCTTTATCATCGGATCGGCCATCTGTTTCACCCTGACAGTGATGGACAGACTGCTGGTATTGATGCCTGCCGGGCTCGCCTCTTTTGTGGATTTCATGAGCGCGAGCAGCCATTTTCAAAACATTGCAAAAGGCGTGATCGACTCAAGGGATATTGTGTATTTTCTCAGCATCATGATCATTGCCGTTTTCGGAACCTATCTTGTCATGAAGGAAAGGAATTAAGGAGCAAAAATGAAACGGATCAATTTCAAAGAGCGGCATTTCAAATTTCTGATATACGTCATTGTGATCATCCTTGTGAACGTCGCCGGCATCTCTCTTTTCTTCCGGGTCGACCTGACACGGGACAAAAAGTTTTCCCTGTCCCAGGCAAGCCGCGAGGTGGTTTCCACCCTTTCGGAACCGTTGACCATCAAGGCGTTTTTCACAAAACAGCTTCCCGCCCCCCACAACAATACCGAACGATACTTGAAAGACCTTCTCGAGGAATACAGCATCAGCGGGGGCAGGCGTTTCAATTATCAGTTTCACAATGTCAGCGAGGTGAGCAGCGGCATGTCCGGTGCAGATGAAAACCGGAAGCTCGCACGGGACTATGGAATCCGCCCCGTGGAAATCCGGACGGTGGAAAATGATGAAATCAAGTTCAAAAAAGCCTATATGGGGTTGGTTCTCATCCACGGCGATATGGTCGAAAAAATCGAGGCCGTTACATCCACCGACGGGCTTGAATACAAACTCACCACCGCGATACAGAAGCTGAACAACAAAGTCAGCACCCTTTTGAGCCTTGAAGAAAAAATCAAGGTCCATCTGTACCTCTCTTCCTCCCTGAACACGGTAGCCCCCTATATCGGTCTTGAAGGCCTGTCCGATCTTCCGGAACAATTCAGGGAAAACATGGAAAACCTCAACGAAAAGCACCTGGGCAAAATCGATTACCAATACATCAATCCGGCGGGCCGGGCCGAACAGGCAAATCTTGCAGAAAAATACAACCTGATCAATCTCGAATGGCCGGAGATTGAGGAAAAGGGACTTCCATCCGGCACCGGCATCGCAGGCGTAGTGGTAAAGTACAAGGATGAAACCCGGACACTGCCTGCCATCAACAGTGTGGACCTGCCGTTTGTCGGCACCACCTACCAGCTGATTCCCGCCGACCGGCTCAAAGAGAAGATCGCCGGCACCATGGAATCCATGATCGGCATCAACCGGAATATCGGGTATATCTCGGATCATGGGACCCCCACCTTGACCCCCGGGGGCATGGGAATGATGCAGCGCAGGAACAAGAGCCAAATGGGGGTTTTCAACCAGCTCATCTCCCAGCGGTACAGCGTGAAAAACATACCGCTCAAAGAAAAAAACATCCCGGAAGATTTGAACAGCCTGATCGTCTGCGGCCCCAAGGAATCCTTCTCCGAGCATGAGCTGTTCAAAATCGACCAGGCCCTGATGAAGGGAACCAATATCGCGTTTTTCATCGATTCATTCAAACAGACAGGCGGCGGCCGGACGGGTGGCCGAGCTTCTTTCGAGCCTGCAGATACCGGACTTGAAAAGCTGCTCGAACATTACGGGGTCGATGTAAAAAACGCGTATGTCCTCGATGAAAACTGCTACAAGCAGAACATGCCCCAAAACCGGGGAGGAGGCCGGCAGAGCATCTACTTCATCCCGGTGATCAAGGACGGACACATCAACAATGAGCCGGGATACATGAAAAACATCAAAGGACTTGTCACCATGCAGGCCTCTCCGCTTGAACTTGTGAACGACAACATCGACCGGAATCTTGTGGAGCCCGTCAAACTGCTGAGTTCGTCGGACCGCTCCTGGCTCATGCAGGACAGGATCAACCTGAACCCGATGTTCATGCATCCGCCGGAAACCAAGGAGGAAATGTCCTCCTATCCCCTGGCCTACATGCTGGAAGGAAATTTTACCAGCTATTTCAAGGACCGGGACATCCCGGAAAAGAAGATGGATGAAAAAGAAATCCAGGGAGACAAAGAAAAGAACGGCGGTGAAGGCAAGCTTGAAAAATCGCCCGAACTTGAGAAAGTATCAGCAGCCAACCGGAAAATCGAGAACGGCAAAAAATCGAGAATATTTGTGATCGCCACCTCGAAAATGCTCAATGACCAGCTTCTGGACAAAGAAGGCCGTACCACCAATTCCACCTTTGTTCTCAACGTGATCGATCACTTGAACGATCAGGACCGGATCGCGGCCATGAGAAGCAAACACCAGCGCCTGAACCCGCTCGATGAGACCAGCGCCCTGACAAGGGAGCTCGTCAAAACATTCAATATCGCCGTTCTGCCCTGCCTTGTCATTCTTGTGGGATTCGGTGTATGGATCAGGCGCTCGTTGAGAAAAAAACAAATCAAATCCGAATTTAATATCCATCAAGGAGGAGAGCAGCAATGAAAAAAGAGTATATCTTCCTTTCAGTGATTATTGTGGCGCTTTGTGCGTACCTCTTCCTTCACAGCAGCGGCGAGAGCAACTACACGCTGCCGGAAATCGAAACCGTCAAAGCCTCCGATATCAAACGGTTTGAAATCAGCAGGACGGGCGGCACGGTGACCATCGTCAGACAAGACGGAAACTGGGTGGTCTCGGACAAAAAATACCCTGCGGATAAAGAAAAGATCAAAAAGATGGGCGAAGCCGTCGAGGGATTGGAACTCACCGCGCTGGTATCGGAAAACGAAGATTTCCAACGGTATGATCTGGATCGACAGAACCGGGTCCAAGTACTTGCAGCTTCCGATTCAGGCAAAGAAACCCGGATTATGATCGGCAAAGTTGCACCCACCCGGAACCACACATTCGTCAAGCTGGAAGGTGACGATCGGATTTATCATGCCTCGGGAAACCTTGAAAAACTCTTTGACCGGACCGTATCCGAGATACGGGACAAACAGGTGGTTACAATCGATCCTTCCAATATCACCGGCCTGAAAATCAGAAAGCAGGGCCGAGAAATGCATCTGGAAAGAACGGAGCAGGAAAACGGGCAGACCGGCGCCTGGAAATCCGCGGATGCTTCCGATATCGACGAAAATGCGGTGGAGAGCCTTTTGTCCAAACTGTCCGACCTGACATGTTCGAGATACCTTGATCCCGAACAGGGCCCGACCAAAGCAGCAGAAGACCTTCTCGCCGCCATCGAACTTAAAGGAAATCAATCCGTCCGAATCGAGCTGTTTGAAAAAAATAAAGAGGAACTTTATCCGGGACGAAGCTCACAAAATCAATACCCGTTTCTTTTAAAGGATTTTCAGGCGGAAAACATTCTTTCCGATACGGATACGATTCTGGGCATCGACCGGGAACAGTCGAATGAAAACGATTCATAGGATCCTGTACCAACCTTACAAATGGCTGGTGGCAATTCCCGTCGCGGGAATTGCCACTCTTGTCCTGGGGGTCTCCTGTATTCTGTCCGCGTTTGTGTTCGGCCAGAATTCGGCCCACGCCATTGCCGTACTGTGGTCCAGAATCTGTTGTTATATAATCCCGGTCCGGATCCGCATTACGGGGAAAGAACACTACCGCCGGGACAGGCCGTACATAATCGTTGCCAACCACCAGAGCATGGTGGATATACCCGTCCTTCACGGCCGGCTCGGCCTCAAAATCAAGTGGATCATCAAAAAAGAGCTGGAGCATATACCGGTTTTCGGATACGCCTGCAAAAAACTCGGCTGCATTTACATTGACCGGCATGACAGTTCAGCTGCCATACAATCCATTCACGAAGCCGGCCGGAAGCTGCAAAAAGGGGCATCCGTCATTTTTTTCCCCGAAGGGACGCGGACCCGGAACGGCCGGTTACATCCATTCAAAAAAGGGGCGTTCCGGTTTGCAAAAGACTCTGGAATTCCCGTGCTGCCCATTACAATTGAAAACACCATCCGGATACTTCCCCCGGAAACCCTTGATCTTTTTCCGGGCACGGTTCGGGTCCGCATCCATCCGCCAGTGGATCTTACGGATACACCGGTCAATGATCTGGATTCCGCCATATCCCGAATACGGAACACCATTTCAAGCGCACTCTAATCCGTAACAGCCCGCCCGTACAAACTACCCGCTCCAGCCCTTTCTCAATACTCCTT
>JAIPEK010000044.1 GCA_021737205.1 Desulfarculaceae bacterium | reverse complement strand
AGATTCACGTGATCATTGGGATGAACCGGTGCTTTTCCCCCTTTTTCTCCTGTGAGAATCTCGTTGGCCCTGGAGGCGGTCACCTCGTTGACATTCATGTTCGTGGAGGTCCCGGAACCGGTCTGGAAAATATCCAGGGGGAACTGGTCGTCAAATTTTCCTTCCATGACCTCTTCCGCCGCCCGGATCACCGCATCCGCGGCTTGTTTTTCCAGAAGACCCGTATTTCGGTTCACACGGGCGGCACACCTCTTGATCAAGGCGACAGCCCGGATAAACTCGATATCAAAACGGATGCCGCTTACCGGAAAATTGTCAAGCGCCCGCCGTGTGCCCGCTCCCCAGTATGCATTCCCGGGAACCACAACTTCCCCCAGGGCATCTGCCTCCGTCCTTTCACCTTTGTCTTCAAATGCCATTGCATCCCTCTCTTTTCGAAAATAATCCCCTTGGCCCCTACAGCCGTTTTACGGCCTTTTACCGGATGGGGAACCGGTCGCTGTATCAGGGATTCTTGTAATAAATTTTGCAAGCACCGTGCCATTTTTCACCTCCATTATAATGCTGCAAACCTTTCAGTCAAAGGAAAAGTATAGAACTTCATGGGGGACGGTATCAAAAAAAACCATGAAATCTGAATAAGGACGCCCCTTTCTTCTTTGTTTCTTGTATCCTGTTTCAAGTCTCAAGTTTCTTGTATATTTAATCCTTGACCATGGCCCATGAATCGGATACTGATACCGACAAGCCTTTACAATATCGGTTTTCCGGGGGTACGAAATTTTAACACATTATTTTGAAAGGATATCGATATGGGATACACCTCCACACAAATTCAGCAGACAGTTGCCGGTCAATCGGTAAAACCCGTTGTCCTCGGAATCGGAGGCAGCCCCCGTAAAAACGGCAACTCGGACGTACTTTTGCAGCATATTGTCAAAGGAATGGATGAAGACGGAATCCGGGCGGAATCGGTTCAGTTGAGAGATCTCGATTTCAAGGGCTGCATCGGATGCGAACGATGCCGGCAGGACAAAATCTGCACCGGCCTTCATGACGGGATGTCTCTTCTCTATCCGGGGCTTGTGGAATCAAAGGGCCTTGCCCTGGTGTGCCCCACCCACAACTACAATGTTACCGCATGGATGAAGGCCTTCATAGACCGGCTGTACTGCTTTTACAACTTCCAGGACACCCGGCCGAGGGCATGGTCGAGCCAGCTGGCGGATCAGGGCAGAAAAGCCGTACTTGCCGTGATATGCGAGCAGGCCGGAGAAGAGGACATGGGGTTTGCCCTTCAAGCCATGCGGCGGCCGCTGGAGGCCCTGGGATACGAAGTGGTGGACGAGATGCCTGTTTTCGGCATATTCGACCGGGCCAAAGTCAAACAGAGAACGGACGTGCTCTCAATGGCCGAACAACTCGGCGCAAGCCTTGCCGAAGCTCTTGCAGAATAGAACCATGCATGTATTCGGGATCGTACTCACCCTTGCAGTGACGTGCATGCACGTGTACGTGTTCTTCCGGGCGGGAACTCTCCCGATTGTGAAACGTACCGTGCCGCCCGAGGTAGTCATCACCGCCGGGATGGTACTCTGGTTTGTCTTTGTGGCGGGCCGCACTTTCGGCCACGGGGAAAGCGGCATTTTTGCCGGAGTACTCGAACTCTGCGGCATGACCTGGATGGCTGTTGTATTCCTTTTGTTCATGCTGATTTTTGCCGCTGATATCCTCACCGGTTTCGGCTTTTTTCTGCCCCGCGCGAATGCAATATTGCGGGGCACAGCTGTTGCAGCAGGCCTTATTCTATCCGTTATCGGTCTCTACCAGGGCATGCGGCAGCCTGTCATCCGGCAGTATGAACTTTCGATTCCCGGCCTTGCCGCAAATCTGGACGGCAAAACCATCGCCGCCGTTTCCGATCTGCATATCGAGTCCGCCTTCCGGAAAAAATGGCTCTCCGGAGTGGCCGGGAAAATTCGCTCTTTGAAACCCGACATGGTTGTCTTTGTCGGAGATATATTTGAAGGACACCAAAAACCGGACAGGGAGATTCAAAACGTACTGAACCGGATCGAAGCGCCTTTCGGCGTATGGGGAGTTCTTGGCAACCACGAGTTTTACGGCGGACTTCACAGGAATACGCATCTACTTGAACCTTGCGGCATTCAGTTTCTGCGCAACCGGTGGATCGAACCCGTCCCCGGTTTGATCGTGGCCGGCGTGGACGACCTTTCCGTGGGGCGGCATTTCAACAAAAAGAACGGTTTTCTGCACCAAAGCCTGAAAGATCGTCCCGAAGGGACCACGATTCTTCTATCCCACACGCCTGAAGGTATCGAAACCGCAGCCGGCCTCGGGGTGGACCTGATGCTCTGCGGACACACCCACGGCGGCCAGATATGGCCGTTCGGCTACCTTGTGAAACTGCGGTATCCGTTTCTGGCGGGATTGTACAAAACAGACGGCATGCGGCTTGTCGTTTCAAGGGGCGCCGGAACCTGGGGCGCCCGCATGCGGCTGTGGCATCCCAACGAAATCGTTCGAATCGTATTGCATTCCGAGGACCGAGTGTAATGCCGGAGCACCGACTGCAAGGCCCTTTGATTTGAAAACCCGTGGTCACGATTTTTTCAGTAGCATAAACCCTCCCAGAAAGGCGGTGAACGGTGCCACAGTCACCAGGGCGAAACTTCCCACAATGGTTTTCAGCACCTCGGCCGCCACGTACACAATGTTAAAAGTTGAAGAGAGAGGCACCCCTTGTGCCATAAACGCCATGAGCAGCGTAATAAATCCGCCGGAATACGCCAGAAGCAGCGTGGTGGTCATGGTGCCGGCCACGGCCCTGCCCACGTTGAGCCCCGATTTGATCAGTTCGATCCGGCTGATGGCGGGGTGCTTTTCCACCACCTCGTTCATGCTGGCCGCCACGTCCACGCCAAGATCCATCACCGCGCCGGAGCAGGCGATAAAAATGGCGGCTATATAAATTTTTGTAAGATCCAGATGCCCGAACCCCGAGTAAAGAAGAGTTTCGGCAAAAGGCATCACCGCCCCGTGAAGATGGAGCGTTCCGGTGAAGTAATATGCCAGTCCGCAACTGGTAAGCACGCCTAAAAAACTGCCGGCGAATGCAGTCGCCCCTTTCCGGTTCACCCCGGCCACAAGGAAAATAATAGAACCGCACAGGACCGCCGTGATTCCCAGGGTCACCAGAATCGGATCCCACCCTTTCAGCAGGGAGGGAATCAGGACCTTCCAGATGACAAGGGCGGCGAAAAGAAATGACAAAAGGGCTTTTACTCCGGTGTATCCCCCGAAGGCAATCAAAAGAAGGGCAAAGAGACACAGCAGAAACACCTCGATCCCGATCCGGTAATGTTCCTGGGGATTGACGAACACCACATTCCCTTCCGAATCAAGGGTCAGCACCATAAAGGCCTTGTCACCCCGGGAAAAAATCTTGTCCCGGTCCATCTGACCCAGAAGCTGGTTTTCCGTCTCAAAAGTTCTGCCCTCAAAGGGCCCGTTTTCAATTGTCACCCGTACCTGCTGCTCTCCGGTTTTGACCATGCCGTGCCGGATCACGTTGGAATTGTCAACAGCGAGGATTGTTCCCTTGCAGCGGACCGCCTTCCGGTCGACTTGTTGTTCAAACCCGGTGGGCAGAAAAAAGATCAACAGGCAAAGCAATAGAAATACCACCGAAAGGACCCTGTCTTTATTTTTGAGCAATACCATCTGCCGCTTCTCCCCCTACCGGTTTCCCCGGTTTGTTCCGTTCGTTTCGTCAAAAAAAAGACGGCGCCGGCAGAATGGAGAATACCGGACCGTCTTTTTCAATTTTTCGATCAAATATGGCCGTCAAATAAAATTTCAATCGGTTACCGGGCTGCAGCCGCATACTTTGCGGTTGTGCCCAGCCCCATTGTTTCCATTATTTTCAAAGCGATATCCGTGTTGTCGTACATTCCCTGGAACTTTTCACCTTCGATTCCCACTGCAGACGTGGTAACCGGTACCCCTGTATGCTTGTATGAGGTCCATGCGATACCGCCCTTCTGGTTCAGTACATGGGTGAGGGTCACGCTGAGCGGATCATATCCCCCGTACATCACGTAGGTCCGCGGATCGCCTGATTTCACTTCCTCTTTGTTCATACTTCTCTGGTACGCTTCAATGATCCGGGTGATTTCATGGTTGGCCAGCACCATGGGATCATCAGCTTCCCCTTTGAACTTGAGCCCGAAGTAATCCGTAATATGAGGTTTCATGTCCTCAAAACTCGGAGTGACTTCCTTTTCCTTGAAAGAGGAGACGATCTTGTTCGTGAACTCTCTGAAAGACGTCTTCTGGCCGTTGAGAACCTCAAAATAGGTCTGGTACTTTGTCCCGGCAAATCCCAGGGTCATGCCGCCGCACTCATGGTCGCCAGTGACCACGATCAGGGTTTCATCCGGGTGATTTTTGTAAAAATCATACGCTTTTCCGACCGCCCGGTTGAACTCGATGGTGTCTTTGATCGCTGCGGTGGCGTCGTTTGCATGACAGGCCCAGTCGATCTTCCCGCCTTCCACCATCATGAAAAACCCATTGTCATTGTCCAGAACCTCTATGCCCTTTTCAGTGAACTCGGAAAGGGAAATGTCATTTCCCGTGGTGTCCATCTGGTAAGGGAGCGCTCCTGAATTCTGGATCCATTCGTTTGTGGCGAAGATCTTGCCGTCTTTCTTTGACAGGTTCTCGAAACCCCTCCTGGATTTGACCACTTTATAACCGTTCTCTTTGATGAGGTCCCAGGCATTTCCCTTAAATTCAGAAGCGTTCCCCCTTTCGTTTTCCGGGTCCTTGATGGTTCCGCCGCCGAAATAGTCAAACCCGCTTTCGGCCAGGGCCACATCAATATCATAGTACTGTCCGCGCTTGGGCACGTGGGCATAAAATGTCGCCGGAGTGGCATGGTCGATGGAGACGCTGGATACGATTCCCACCTTCATTCCGGTATCCCTGGCCATTTCCCCGAGGGTTTTCACGGGTTTGAGGGCCGGGCCCATCCCCACAACCCCGATATTGGTCTTCAGCCCGGACGCCATGGCCGTTCCCGCTGCCGCACTGCCGGTGATGAACCGGTCCGCCGCATGGGTGGTGGTGATCCCCTGGTACGGGAAGGTGTCCACCAGAAGTTTTTTGCCCGCAAACTCGTTTGCGGCACTCCGCTGGGGAATTCCCATACCGTCCCCGATGAACAGAAATACGTACTTGGGCGCTTTCGCAGCGGCGGATGAAACAAGGACCGCCAGCAGCAGGACCATAACGCAAAGGGGTAAAAATTTTACTGTCTGCCGATTGTTTTTCAACATAATTGTCCTCCTGTAAGTTAAAGTGATATCCGGGTTCACTTTTATCGGAAACATGTTTTAAAAAGATGAGGAAACGATTAATTTCATGCTAAACAAACACAAGCTGAATTTCTATAATAAAGCTGTCGATCCCAACCCGCTTTATTAGGGTCAAACCGGGCCATTCCGCCTCTTTTCGGTAACAGAAAGCTCGAAACGGAAAGGGATATATCGCTTTTTGCGGTGAGCCCCTATGCTTACAGCTCAATTTTCCCAAGGCGCATGGCATCGTTCTGGTAAAAGTCGAGAACAGCGGTATCGTTGTTAAAGACTCTTTCTTTGAACTGGGTAGGGCGCCACCATCCTGCGTTCAAGAGATTTTCCCTGGCCTCAAGGTGAACGGTTTCAGGGACGCTGACCATTTCGGTTTTCCATGCCAGGCTCTGGTGGGAAATGGTAAAAAGGGAGTATCGCATGGGATAGGAGTTTAACGAAGGGACGATAAAGTAGTTTACTCCGTTGATCTCCTTGTGGTCAAGTCCGATGTGTCTGTGACCGCTGATCACCACTGGGGCCGCCTTTGCATGTTTTGTGAGAAGTTTTCTTGCTTCCTCGTCGTTGTCTATGCAGAACCACTGTTTAGGACCTCCCTTCATCTCATCGGCCGACCACCGGATAAAATTGTGGTGCATGAAAATCAGGTTCAGCTGGTCGGCATGGTCGGTCAGTTGCCTGTCAAGCCAGGCCAGTTGCTCCTTGGGAAGTATTCCTCCCCATTTTTTCGGGTCATGGGGCAGACAGGCATCTAACCCGATCACTCTTAGGCCTGGTACGATCTCATGGGCGTAATAGGGTCGTTTCGAATTCTCATACCCGTGTCCCTGGAAGGACTGGTAAAATTCTTCCACGGTAAGGTAGTGAAAATCCTTTCTGTGCTTTTCAGGATTTGGAGGAATAAAATCGTGGTTGCCGCACACTACGTAATAGGGCATTGTCAAGGTATCAAGAAGGCCCTTGACAATCTTGAGGTTTTCCACCTCGCCGTCCAGCAAGAGATCTCCGGCCACAAGTACAAACCTAAGATCGGTTTCCCTGTTCAGCTCAGCCACTGTCTTTTCCAGGCACGTTGTGCTGGCCGCACTCATTTTCATGCCGTTTTTCCCCTTGATGTCCAGGTGCATATCGGAAATAACGGCAAAACGGACATTGCCGAATGGTGTTGCCGTTTCGGCTGCAAATACCTTTGTTCCTACGCTCTGCAGCAGCAGGGCACCCACAAGGGAACTGCCCCCGGTTTTAAGGAACTCTCTTCTTGAGAAATGGTTCTGATTCATGCTAATCTCCTTTTTTTTGGCAATATGTGATGTAATCAAAGTTATGATCAAAGGCCCAATCAATCTTTCCACCCTCGACCATCATAAAAAAACTTTTTGAATTATCCAGCATCTCAATTCCCTTTTTAGTAAATTCCGCAAGGGTAATGTCTTCAGAAGTGTTGTACATGTGATTTGGAATAGCCTTGCCATCAGGAAGATTTTTGTTGAAGGCAACGACTTTGCCTGATTTTTTTGTCAGAGCCATAATCTGTAATCATTTTTCTTTGCAGCCCGCAAGACGTTGCCAAGAGGTTTCGTGAATTTCTTGCCGGTGGGGTCATTGAGGCTCCCGCCGACAAAATAGTCAAAGTCGCTTCTGGCAAGGTTCATACCGATTTCATGGTACATGTTACGAGAGGGTTGGTGCGCGTAGAAGCAGGCCGGAGTGGCATGGTCGATGGAGACGCTGGATACGATTCCCACCTTCATTCCGGTATCCCTGGCCATTTCTCCGAGGGTTTTCACGGGTTTGAGGGCCGGGTCCATCCCCACAACCCCGATATTGGTCTTCAGCCCGGACGCCATGGCTGTTCCCGCAGCCGCGCTGCCGGTGATAAACCGGTCCGCCGCATGGGTGGTGGTGATCCCCTGGTGCGGGAAAGTGTCCTCCAGAAGTTTTTTGCCCGCAAACTCGTTTGCGGCACTCCGCTGAGGAATTCCCATACCGTCCCCGATGAACAGGAATACGTACTTGGGCGTTTTTGCTGCGGCGGATGAAACAAGGACCGCCAGCAGCAGGACCATAACGCAAAGGGGTAAAAATTTTACTGTCTGCCGATCGTTTTTCAACATAATTGTCCTCCTGTAAGTTAAAGTGATATCCGGGTTCACTTTTATCGGAAACATGTTTTAAAAAGATGATGAAACGATTAATTTCGTGTTAAACAAATACAATATATTGAAATATTCACCCCATGCCCACCATATATTGTCAAACATGAAGACACATCCGGAATATCATTTTACACCGGAAAAAGAACTGGAAAAATGCCCGCAGGGACAGCGGCCCCGGCTTCAATGGCCGGAAGGCGTGCCGAGGGTTCTCCTGACCCGAACCAGTTTCTCTTGCACTTCTTTGAACCGGTATCGGTCCACGAGGATCTCGATCTCATTGAGCATCTCTCCGAGGTCGCCGTCGTTATTTTTGTTTTTCATCCGCGTCGGAAAATACCTGCATTCAATGGGCTGATGATTTCCTGCAACATCATGCAATGCGCCCACAAAAGAAGTCATCTCTTCTGACGCGGGATCGCCGCCAGGGTATTCAGCTTGACAAAAGAAAAAATATCTTTTATTGGTGGATTGAAAGTTTCAAGGTGCCGTAAGGCTTAACAGGGAACGCCTGTGAAAATCAGGGACGGGCCCGCCGCTGTAATCGGGGACGAGCACCGCAAAAAGCCACTGTTAAAAACATAACGGGAAGGCGCGGCTGCAAGGATGATCCGAAAGTCAGAAGACCTGCCTTGAAACGGGTGATGTTTCCTCTGGACAGGAGACATTGCCGGATCCTGAGTAAAAAAGGGACACCCCGGATCGGTTATCAAAACGGTCCGGGGTGTTTTTGTTTCCCGGACCAAAATCAATTTTCAACGTTTTGGGAGGGAAAATGAAAAAATCGAATCATTTCAAAGCTCATCCTTTTTTGCACGGGATATGTATCCTGGCATTCTTTACACTTTTACTGAGCCAGACGGCCCGGGCGGCTGATACCGTTCTCGGAGAAGAGCCGGTGATCATGGACCGGGTCATCGTATCCGTAACCCGGTCCGAAACTCCGGTTGAAAAGGCCGGGGGCAACTCGGTCACGGTGGTTGACGAGAAGGAGATTGAAACATCCAAAGCCGCAACCGCCAAAGAGATCCTCGAGACCGTACCGGGTATCACCACCACATCCAACGGCGGCCCCGGCACCAAAACCTCGGTTTTCATGCGGGGAGCGGATTCCAAGAATACCTTGATCATGATCGACGGCATCATGGTCAATGACCCGTCCAGCGCAAACCGTGACGCCAACCTTTCCGACATCAACGCGGACAACATCGAGCGCATCGAGGTCATCCGCGGGGCCATGAGCGTGATGTACGGCAGCAACGCCACTGCCGGGATCATCAACATCATCACCAAAAAAGGCAAGGGGAAACCGTCTTTTACGGCAAGCGCGGAAACCGGTTCCTACGGGACGTACAAGGAAACCGCAGGCGTATCCGGGGCCATGGACCGTTTCGGTTATTCAGCTTCCGCCTCCCGCACCGATATCCAAGGGTACTCCATTGCCAATGACGACAATAACGACATTCCCCATGACGGGAACACCGATGAAGAGGACGGGTACGAAAACACCACCCTGTCCGGAAAGGCCGGAGTAGACCTGACGGACGATTTCCGGGTCTCCGGCGCGGTCCGGTATATCGATTCGGAATCCGAACTCGACGACACGCACTCGCCCGACGGGTATTCCGGTGACAACTTTACAGGATGGCCTTCCACCCCGAACCCGACCGGCCCGACTGATAAACGGATCGAATCCGAGCGGATTTTCGGGAAGATCACCGCTGAAAACTCGTTCGGGAATGGATTTTTCAATTCCAGCCTGTCCTACGGATACTCAAACCATGACCGGCAGGCCTTTAACAACGACGGCACGGAAAATTACGACTATGACGGAACCGTGGACCAGTATTCCTGGCACGGAGATCTCAATTTCGACACCCATACCCTCACGGTGGGGGCCGACTACATGGATGAATCCATGGAAAGCCAAAGCTCCGGGATTGAAGATGCGGAAGCAGACACACAAAGCGTGTGGGTCCAGGACCAGCTTTTCATCGGGGAAAGCGCGGTGGTTATTGCCGGCGTCCGATATGACGACCACGAAAAATTCGGCGGAAAGGCCACGTACCGCCTGGCCCCTTCATACACCTTTGAGAAGTACGACACCACGGTCAGGGCCAACTTCGGAACCGGTTTCCGGTCCCCGTCCCTGTACGAGCTGTATTCGTCCTACGGCAACACCGCTCTTGATCCGGAGGAGAGCACCGGATGGGACATCGGTGTTGAAAAAGGCTTCATTAATGATAAGTATACAGTCGGTGTCACCTACTTTGAAACCGATTATGAAGACAAGATCGAGTGGGTGATGACGGATCCCATGACCTTTGACGGAGAGTATCGCAACCTTTCCGGCAAAACCGAAACCAGCGGCGTGGAATCCTTTGTCAAATGGGTCCCCTCGGACACCCTTTCCTGTCGTCTCGACTACACCTATACGGAAACCAGAGACCCGGACGGAAAACGGCTGGTGAGAAGGCCCTACCACAAGGTGAACCTGCACACCCGGTACCGGTTCCTGGAAAAAGGCATCGTCAATGTCAGCGCCTCATGGGTGGATGACCGCAAAGCTTCGGAATACGCCTCTGACAAAAACGGAAACCCGGTGGATACCCTGGATGACTATTATCTTGTGAACCTTGCCGCGTCCTGGGATTTCAACCGGCATGTGCAGTTGTATGCAAGGATTGACAATCTTCTGGATGAGTACTATGAAGAAGCATTCAGCTACGCCACGGCAGGGCTGTCCGGATATGTCGGCCTGAAACTGACATACTGATCCCCTCTTTTCCGCCCGCCTGCAGCGAATCCTGAAAGCGGCGGACGGAAAACGGGAAAATGAAAACCGCCAATCCGGCTTTGCACGCCAAACAGGCAAGTAAAGCCGGATCGGCGATTTATGAACAAAGGAGATTTTTTTTGAAACTCATTCATATACTGTCTGCGGCATTTATCTGCCTTCTGCTGATTCATCCGCCCTGCCCGGCCGGAGAGATCACTTTCACCGATGCCGGCGGAAATCAAGTGACGATCCGGCAGGCGCCCGAGAGAGTTGTCTCGCTGGTGCCGTCGGCTACCGAAATACTCTTTGCCTTAGGGGCCGATGATGCGGTCAAGGGCATCACCTACCACGGCACGCACCTTGAAAATGCGTGGAAGAAAAAAGTGGTGGGCGGATATGTCCAGCCCTCCATGGAGGTGGTAAAAGCACTTGAACCCGACCTGGTACTGGTTTCCGGGATGCACGAAGACATTCGGGACACGCTTTCCCAAAACCGGATTCCCGCCGTTCAAATCGGCATTGATTCGGTCTCTCAAAGCTTTGAAACCATTGAACTTCTCGGAACCGTTTTTGACCGGGAAAAACAGGCAGCCGAACTGACCGCGTCCATCCGGGAGAAAATGAACTTGATCGAGCAAAAGATCCGCTCCATCGACCCGGACGAGCGGAAACGGGTCATGCGGCTCATGGGCCGGGAAAGGCTGATGACCCCCGGAGACGAATCGTTCCAGAACGGGATGATCCGCCTTGCCGGCGGTATTCCCCCTCAACCGGGCAGAACCGGGGATGTCGTTACAATGACGAAACAGGAATGGATCGATTTCAGCCCACAGGTCGTGTACGGGTGCGGCGGTGACAAGGAGCTGTGGAACCGGATCCGCAAAAAGGACGGATGGAAACAGGTGGATGCCGTTCAAAACAACCGGTTTTACAGTTTCCCGTGTGATTTGACCTGCCGGGCGGCAACGCGAACCGGAGACTTTGTCCAGAGGCTTTCCGCCACCGTGTACGCCGACCGGTTCGGCACGGATTCGTACCGGGTTTTCAAGGACGGGATTATCAGCTCCAGGTCCATATCCGTGGGCCTCGATTTTGTCAAAGACGCAAGGATTGATGAAAGCCGCATCCTTGACTTTACAAACCAAACTTTTGTAATGGAGTTTACAACCCCCGCCACGATCCTGTCCACTTTGGAAGGCTGGAAAACCGGGGTAACCGCGGCGGGAAATCACTACACCCCGCCCCAGAACTGGCTCATCGATCACAAACAGGGACTTTCCGCTTTGAAAAGACGGGTCATGAACGCCCTGGACCTTGAATCCGACCGGACCGCCCTGCTGTTCACCGGAGCGGACATGAACAACCTTGCGATACACCGAGAACGTTTCAGGGATCTCAAGGTATGGGCCTTTGTCACAGCCGGGGTGGAATCCAATGCCATGCGGGC
>JAIPEK010000043.1 GCA_021737205.1 Desulfarculaceae bacterium | reverse complement strand
GGAGATTTTGTACATATTGGGGATTTTCAAAAGAAGTCCCTGGGAAGCGGTGAACGTCGTGGTCAGGGCGCCCGCGGCCAGAGATCCGTGCACCGCCCCTGCGGCGCCCGCTTCGGACTGCATCTGTTTGATCTGAAGCACATTGCCGAAAATGTTCTCTCTTCCTTTGGAAGCCCATGTATCCGCGATCTCGCCAAGGGGGCTCGAAGGTGTGATGGGATATATGGCCGCCACATCGCTCATGGCATACGCGACATGTGTGGCTGCTGTGTTGCCGTCTATTGTCTGCATCTTGCTGTTCATATAATCACCTCTTTTTCCATGAGAATCTTAAAAATGGTACGTTTGAATTTAATACAATACTCAGGGGAATATGTAAATACCAATCTTTTTATATTCCGTTTGATATGGTACAATAAAAATTCGGTCACAAACCCGATTTTTCAACTATTTTAACAGGAGATTCAATGGGATTTCTATCTGCTACATCATCCATTTCAAGATATCATATAGACGATTCATTCGAAGATTCGGTCATGGAAACAGTGCGGGACGGACTTGCAGAATACGCCATTCCGAAAATCGAAAACGAATACAGTGAACTGTCCGTGGGGTGGGTTCCTTTTGAAAGCCCGTACGACCCGGATTTCGAAAAAAATTCATTTGTTTTCGGCACTTTTTTTCTTTTTCATCTGAGAGTGGACAAAAAGAGCGTTCCGGCAAAGCTTGTCAAAAAGCACGTTTCCATCGAGACGGCCAGAAGGCTCGAAAAGAGCGGCCGGGAATTCATCAGCAAGAACGAAAAAGCGGAAATCAAAGAGGAGGTGCTCGACCGTCTTCTGCGGGAGATACCTTCGGTTCCCAATATATACGAAGTGTTGTGGAACTATGAGAAGTCAACCGTCTATCTGTATACAACCCAGAAGGCGGCCAATGAAATATTTGAAACCCTTTTTTCCAAGTCCTTCAACCTCAAACCGATCCGGCTGTTTCCCTACACAATGGTGGAAAAGCGCTCGAGTCTTTCGGACAAAAAAAAGGACATAATCTATAACACGGCGCCGGCCGGCTATTCGAGGTAAACCCCATGCTTGACATATCAACAGGATACAACAAATACAAGTTCATAGGAAACGATTTTCTCACATGGATCTGGTATCTGGCGGAGAACGATTTAAATCTGCTTTCGCTCACCGGGGCCGATTATAAAAACCTTACTCTTGAAATCGGAAACAGCCTTGTTCTTGAAAACGACAAAAAAAAGGACGCCAGGGAAAAAATTACCATTAAAGGGGACAAAGCAGGTCTTGAAGAAGGACTGACCGCTTTGAAAAAAGGGGCGGTCGTCACGGAAATAAACCTTCTTTTGACCCTGGATGAAGATGAATTTAAATTTACCATTAAAGGGGAAAGTTTCAATGTAACGGGCTTGAAAACACCTTCATCAAAAGGTTCACAAGATACCGGGTCCGATGAATTAGAAGGTTCGGTGATTGAAAAAGCCTACTTCTGCGACCGGGTTTTTGACGTTCTTGACATTCTTTTCAACACGTATATGGAAAGAAGGGCTTCGGAATCCTTTAGATCCGAGGATGTAAAGAAAATCAAAAGCTGGATTGAATCGTACAATTAAATGTTTAAAACTTTTCCTTTTTCAACACACAAAAAAGAGCGGTTGAAAACAAAGGGATTGTGAAACTGATTGTGACATTATTTTTAACATAAAAAAGGACAAAATAAACCATAAAAACAAGAGATTATCCATTTTTAAACATTTGAACACCCTTTATTTTTATTATTACATTTTCATATATACTAAATAATGATATAATTATGAATTTGGAAATCAAGATAGCGTAAGGACGAAGAATGAATTTTTCAATCGATAAAAGCACGATTTCAAGAGCACTTTCAAAAGTTCAGGGGATAACCGGCAAAAGAACCAACCTCTCCATTACATCTGATGTTCTGATTAATGCAGCGGACAATCATATTACAATTCGGGCCAATGATCTTGAAACTGTTTTTTTCGGAAAGTATGAAGCGGATGTGACCACGGAGGGAACCATTTCCATCAATGCGGGAAAACTGTTTGAAATCATCCGGGAATATCCGGATCAGAAAATCCGCATCAATGAAGTGGAAAACCGCTGGGTGGAAATCGGCAGGGGAGAGGTGGTCTTCAACATCGTCACCTCGGACTGGGAAAATTTTCCGGAAACCCCCTTGATTGAAAACGTGAGTTTTATTGAAGTCGATCCGGGTGAACTGAAAAAAGCCCTTGATATAACGTCCTGTATTTCATACGTCCAGGATGAAAAAAGGATCTATGTGTTGGGCGTGCTTCTGGAAAAGCTTGACGATACCGGGGAAAAAAAGATGCGGGTGGTTTCCACCGATTCGCGACGCCTGCACTGTTATGACTTTGAATACACAGGGGAAATCGAATTTCCCGAAGGGGACGTCCTGGTACCGAAAAAGGCGTTCTTCGAGATTGGTAAATTCATACAAGGGTTGGACGGTCCGGTCAGCCTGGGAATCAAAGACAATCACCTGATCGTTGCAAAGGATGACGAATCTCTGATGATAAAGCTTCTTGACGGGGAGTACCCTGATTACAGAGGCCTTTTAAACACCTCGGTGATGGAGCCGGTGCAAACGGACCGGTCCATGCTGATGACCATGATGCGCCGGATGTCGATTTTAACGTCGGATGATTACAAAAGCATCATTCTTCAGTTCAAGGACGACGAGATCACCGCCACTCTCACAAATCCCGAAATCGGAGAATCCAAGGACACTCTGTCGATCAGTTATCAGGGAGAGAGTATAGAAGAAGCTTTTAATCCCCGGTACTTCATTGATGCGCTCAAGGGTATGGAAACGGATGATATAACTCTTTACATAAAGGACGCCAAGAGCCCCTGTCTGATCAAAGAGACGGACAACGACAAACTTATATGCTTGATAATGGCGATGCAGGTATCATGAAAGAAGACAATGTACAAGGTGACTACGGTGCCACAAGTATAAAAATACTTGAAGGACTGGAAGCGGTTCGGAAACGGCCGTCGATGTATATCGGAAATGTCGATCTGGAAGGGCTTCACCACCTGGTCTACGAAGTGGTGGATAACAGTATCGACGAAGCTATGGCAGGATACTGCGATACAATCAACGTGGTAATTCACTCGGATATGAGCGTGAGTGTTGAAGACAACGGCCGCGGTATACCGGTGGAAATGCACGAGCATGAAAACATGCCGGCTGCCGAGGTGGTCATGACAAAACTTCACGCGGGCGGAAAATTCGACAAGGAGTCTTACAAGGTTTCCGGCGGCCTGCACGGGGTTGGTATATCCGTGGTTAACGCACTCTCCGAAGAGCTGGATATGGAAATCTACAAAGACGGAGTCATCTATCATCAGATCTATTCCAGGGGATTGAAAAAGACCGAGCTTGTGCAGAAAGGGGCCACTGAAAAAAAGGGAACCCGGATCCGTTTCAAGCCCGACTTTACGGTGATGAACGAAAATGAATTCGATTATGAAAAGCTGTCCAGGCGCCTGAGAGAACTTGCATTCCTGAACAGGGGAATCCGCATTATCATAGAGGATGAACGGACCCTTGAAAAGGATGATTTCTGTTACGAAGGGGGCCTGATTTCTTTTGTCAATTACCTGAACCGGTCTTGCAGCCCACTTCACGACACCATTCACATCGAAGGGGAAAAAAAGGACGTGCAGGTGGAACTGGCTATCCAGTACAACGACACCTTCAAGGAAAAACTCTACTCCTACGCCAACAATATAGGCACGGCAGAGGGTGGATTCCATGTATCCGGTTTTAAAGGAGCCCTGACCCGGACCATCAACGTATACGCCTCTTCCGGCAACCTGCCCAAAAACAAGCAGAATGTGAAAATAAGCGGGGATGACATGCGGGAGGGATTGACAGCGGTAATTTCGGTAAAACTCATGGAACCCCAGTTTGAAGGCCAGACCAAGACCAAGCTCGGCAACAATGAGGTCAAGGGAATCGTGGATTCTCTTGTCCATGAAAAATTGAGCCGGTTTTTCGAAGAAAACCCGCAGGTAGCCAAAAATATTCTGAACAAAGCGGTGGATGCGGCAAGAGCCAGAGACGCCGCCAAACGGGCAAGAGAGCTGGCCCGGAAAAAAGGAACCCTTGTGGATTCCTCTCTGCCTGGCAAACTGGCCGAGTGCCAGTATGCAGACCCGGCCGAAAGAGAAATATTTATTGTTGAGGGAGACTCAGCCGGCGGAAGTGCCAAAATGGGAAGAGACAGGAGATTCCAGGCGATACTGCCGCTGAAGGGAAAAATTCTCAACGTGGAAAAGGCACGTTTTGACAAGATTCTCAGAAGCGATGAGATCAAGAATATTATCACGGCTCTCGGAACCGGTGCCGGAAAAGAGGAATACGATATAGAAAAAATCCGGTACCACAAAGTAATTATTATGACGGACGCGGACGTGGATGGTTCCCATATACGGACATTGCTTCTTACATTCTTTTTCAGGCAGATGCCGGACCTGATCACCAACGGGTATCTGTATATCGCTCAGCCTCCCCTTTTCAAGATCGGAAAAGGAAAAAAGGGAATATATCTCAAAAACGAGGAAGAGTTCGATGATTATCTTCTGCAGCGAATATGCAGAAACAAGGTGGTTAGAATCAATGACAGAGACATACCATTCACGTATGAAGAGCTCTATATATTCCTGAAAAACCTCATTCAATACTATGAAGCCATCGAACGGCTGAAAAAGAGGGAATTCGATACGAGTCTGCTCATGCAGCTGGTAAAGGCCGGTGTACGGGACAAGTATTTCCTGGAAAAGCGGGAAAATATGGATAACCTGGCCGGCATCCTTCATAATGAAGGATACTCGACCACACAACCCGTTTTTAACGAAGAACTCCATATATTTGAAATGGATGTGATCCGGGACAAAAAGACCGTTCTGACGGTTGGAAAAAATATTCTGTCCAAAGGCGATTACAAACGGATGCTGAAAAACTATGAAAAAGTAACCGCATATGACAAACCACCGTTTGCCGTTACATCGGCGGATGCATCAGAAACCGGGGAGACGGCTGGATTTGACGATATGGACGCATTTTATGCGTATATGATGGCAGAAGCCAAGAAAGGGGTCACCATCCAGCGGTACAAGGGTCTTGGGGAAATGAACGCAGATCAGCTGTGGGAGACCACCATGAACCCGGAGAAAAGAAAACTTCTCCAGGTCAAGGCGGAGGATGCGGAAAAAGCGGATGAAATTTTTACCCTTCTCATGGGCGAAGAAGTGGAACCGAGGAGGAATTTTATCCAGACCCATGCTCTTGAGGTGTCTTCACTCGATTTTTAGTCATACCGTAAACCTGGAGATGATTTCCTTGAGGCCCCTGGAAAGGGAGGCAAGGTCTTCCGCCTGACTGCCGATCTCCTTGATCCCGCCGGCCGAGTCGTTGACCGCCTTGTCCGTCTGGGTTGTGCAGGTGAGAACCTTTTCCGTGGCCTGTGAAGCCATGGCAACGTCCTTTGCAATCTGATCCGACCCTTTGGAGACCTCCTCAAGGGTTGAGGCAATCTCCTTGACGGCCTTTACCGTCTCATCCGCACCTGCAGTGAGCTCTTCAGCAGAACCTGCCGTGGAGCTGATGTTCTTGGATATTTCGTTGACTGTTGCCGTCTGCTCTTCCACTGCCGAGGCAATGGTCCCCATTATACCGTTGATCTCTTCGATCACTTTAACGATGGAACCAATGGCATCAACGGCATTTTGCGTGTTGGTCTGCATCTGCGCTATCTCCTCACGGATCTCAACGGTTGCCTTTGAGGTCTGGTTGGCAAGCTCCTTGACTTCGTTTGCCACCACGGCAAATCCTTTGCCGGCCTCGCCGGCTCCTGCCGCCTCAATGGCGGCGTTCAAGGCCAGAAGATTTGTTTGAGAAGCGATTCCGCTGATCAAAGAAATCACCTTTTCAATGTCCCTGGCGGAGTCTCCAAGCTTGTGGACAATATCCGAGGTAACCGCGGCCTGATCAGAGGCCTGGTCTGTGATGGATGCCGCTTTGTTTGAATTGTCAGCCACCTCGTTCAAAGAGGCATACATCTCTTCTATGGCGGAGGAAACCGATGTAGTCTCCTTTGATATTTCTTTTATCTTTTCGCCGACCTCCATGACATTGTTCGACACCCCGTTGGATGTAGCTGCAATGGTATCGATCTGTGCATTGATCTCTTCGGAAGCCGATGATATGTTTTTGATGTTTTCGGAGGTGCTGCTCGTTTCTCTGGTGGCATCCCTGGAAAATTCCTGCATTTTGGAAGAGGATTCGGCAAGGGTTGTCGAGATATCGGTCAGACGTGCGGAGGAGTCGAAAATAGTGCTTGAGGTCTCTGCAAGTTTTTTCATGAGTTGACGGAGCTTCTCCGCCATGGAGCCCATGGCCCGGGCGGTTACTCCGATTTCATCGGAAGATGTGCGGTCCATTGATGCCGTAAGATTTCCGGACCCGATCTCTGCTGCAAAATCCGCGCACCGGCTAAGCGGCCTCAGCATTTTAACCAGAAAAATCCACAGGATCACCATGGAAAAAACAAGAGCGACTGCAGAAACAATGGCGGTACGGCTAAGGATTTTCCGTTTCTGCAGGTTCACCGACCCGGCAACGATGGCGTTAGCTTTCTCCATGCCCTTGAGACTCTCCCGGGATACCGAGGATATATTCGTCTCGATCTGATCCGTCACTGCAGCTGACCTACGGGTCAAAACCTCTTGGATCCTCCTTCTGTTTTCCTGTATCTGGTTCTGGAAGTCCGCGGACAATTTTTTGATCTCTTTCTGGATTCCGGCCCTGTTGATGCAGACTACAATGGATCCGACCGGCTTGCCGAAGTATTCCATCCGGGATTTGTTCAAAAGCACGTCAGGGGATTGTTTCGAAGCATTCAGAATAGAAGCGTTCAGGATTTTTTCAATGCCGGTTTCTCCCTTGCCGTTTTGAAGGAATTCCTTGATTTTCGGGTTCGAAGGATCGACATACCCTGGATAAGGGGTCCCGTCTTCTTTGATAAACAGGGCGAACAAAATCGCTTGGGTTTTGCTGGCCGCTTTGCTGTACTTTACAAGGTCCGTAAAATCTTCCGACATGATAATAGCCGGGGCCACACTTTTCAAAAGATCCGTAACGGCAGAGGCTTCAGACAGGAGCAAACGCTCCATCCCTTTTTTGATACGCCTTTCCATACGGCCCATTTCCTTGGCGGTCGACTCTGAAAGATCGTTGACCGCCTGTTTTTTCATGTCGACCAGCAGCGTATTCACAGATGCGCTCATTTCGGTGAGCAATTTGTCTGATCTATCGCCTGTTTTTTTGAGGGTGGTGCTGATTCCGGTCTTCATATCCTCTGAAACGGCCTGCTGGACCTGAATCACGGAAAAAATAATTCCTAAAAAAGACAAGGCAAAGACCACAATTACCAATATCACCAGTTTAAATTTGATACTGCTGCCAAGCTTTACAGACATGTTTCCCCCTGTCGCCCTGTAGGCCGGGCAGGCCTTTTTGGAAAAAATCTTCAATTTTTATAATCGAATATCTGAAACTTTGCTGAATATTCGTTAACGCTCACGCCGGTTCCAAGGATAAGTCCGCCTGTGGGAGGAATCTTCAGGGGTATCTTTTACAGTTTCATCGACCTTCCTCTCTGATCTCTTCCAGAGCCTTTTTGATCTGTCGGACCGCCTGCCGGAGTCTCTCTTCATTTTCCACCAGCGCAAGCCGAAGAAACCCTTCTCCTTCTTCGGAGAACCCGGTTCCCGGAGCCACCGCCACATGCGCCCGGTTCATCAGTTCCACGGCGAACTGCATGGCACCCATTCCGGCGAACGGTTCCGGAATTTTAGCCCAGACGAACATCCCCGCTTTGGGCTTTTCAATATCCCACCCGATCCGGTTGAGGCCGTTACACAGGGTATCCCTCCGTTTTTGATAAAGACTCGCCTGTTCCGGGATCGTCTCGTCACAGTCCCGCAGCGCGATAATCCCGGCGACCTGGATGGCGGAAAAAATGCCGTAATCAAAGTATCCTTTGATTTTTCCAAGCGCCTGGATGATTTCACTGTTACCCACGCAGTACCCGATTCTCCAGCCGGCCATGTTATACGATTTTGAAAAAGAGCCGAACTCGACACCCACATCTTTTGCACCCGGAATTTCAAGGAAACTGGGGGCTTCGTATCCGTCAAAGGTGATTTTGGAGTAGGCAAAGTCGTTCACCACCATGAACCTGTACTTTTTGGCAAGCTTGATTATTTCCCGGAATAGGTCCCGGTCCGCCACCACTCCGGTGGGATTGTGGGGATAATTGATCATCAGGACCTTGGGGGTGGGATAACAGGCCTCGCATATGCTGACGATCCTGTTGAGGAATGTTTCCGTCGGGGACACTGGGATCTTCATGACATTGGCGCCGGCGATAACGGCCGCGTAAATATGAATCGGAAACGCAGGGGATGGCACGAGAACGGAATCTCCCGGCCCCATCAGTGCAAGGCACAAATGGGAGATCCCCTCCTTGGAGCCGATGGTGAGATAGGTTTCGCTCTCCGGTTCAAGCCCGATGTCATAGTGTCTTTGGTAATACTTTGCGATCTCCGCCTTGAGGTTTTTCATACCGGACGATTCCGGGTACCGGTGGGTCTTCGGGTCTTTGGTGACCTCGATCAGTTTGTCGATCACTTCGTCGGGTGCCGGGTCAAGCGGGTTGCCCATGCCCAGATCAATGACGTCATGTCCCTGCCGGCGCAATTTCATCTTCATCCGGTTGATCATACCGAAAAGATAAGGCGGCAGCTGTTCCATCCGGTTTGAAAACCTGATGATACTGTCGTTTTCCATTTACCCCCCTGTTATTAGCTGAAATCCGGGCATAGACCGGAACGTGAAAAATTTAACCGGTAGCACACTCTCTGTATGATTTCAATATACAATTTCAGCGTATTGAAAACCACCTTTTATTCGTTCCTGAATTCATACTGAAATCCCTTTAAAAGACAGATACACAAAAAAAGCATGATCACGGTAAACGGCAGTGCCGCTGCAATGGACATTTTCTGAAGCGCTTCAAGTCCGCCGGTGACCAGCAGAATACAGGCACTTGCAGAGACCGTAATTCCCCAGATGATTTTTTTAATCTGGGGAGGTCTTTCATTTCCCTTGGAAGTCATCATCGCAAGGACGAAAGTGGCCGAATCAGCGGATGTCACAAAAAAGACTATAAGAAGGGTGACAGTGATCAGGGTGAGGGCGCCTGAAAACGGGTAATAGGAAAAAAGGGCGAAAAGGGCCGTGGATACGTTTTCGGACACCGCGTCACTGATGGGTATCCCCTGGTTGATTTCAAGGTTGAATGCGGCTCCCCCGAACACGCTGAACCATACAAACGTCAGAAGAGTGGGTACGAGAAGAGCGCCGGATATAAATTCCCGCACGGTCCTGCCCCTGGAGATGCTTGCCACGAAAAGCCCTACAAAGGGCGCCCATGCAATCCACCAGGCCCAGTAAAAAAGAGTCCATTCCTTGGTCCACTCATACCCTTTGAACGGGTTGGAAGACAGGCTCATCTCAATCATGGATGAAAAATAGTCCCCGAGGGTAGAGGTGAAAATATTGAAAATATACGAGGTGGGTCCGGCTACAAGCATGAAACAAAGGAGCAAAAGCGCGAGCATGATATTGGTTTTGCTCAGAATCTGGATACCTTTGTCAAGGCCCGTCATGCTGGATATCAGGAAAAGTACGGTCACACAGCCGATGACCCCCAGGGTCACACCAGTGGTATCTGGAATTCCCAGGACAGATGACAGACCGCTTGTGATCTGAAGCGCGCCGAGACCAAGTGAGGTAGTAATACCGAAAACCGTTGCAAAAACAGCCAGAATATCGATAATTCGGCCCGGTGTTTTATATATTCTGTTGCCCAGAAGCGGGTAAAAGCAGCTCGATATCAGAGGCGGCATATCCCGCCGGAAAGAAAAATAGGCAATGGACAGGCTCATGACTATATACACCCCCCAAGGATGAAGGCCCCAGTGGAAGAACGACCGGACCATGGCGAATTCCGCGGCCCTTCCGGATGAAGCGGGGATATAGCCGGGCGGTGAGGTAAAATGGGAAATAGGCTCGGCCACACCCCAGAAAATAAGCCCGATGCCCATACCGGCTGCGAACAGCATGCTGAACCACCCGAAATAACTGTACTGGGGCGCTTCATGATCTTTCCCGAGTTTGAGTTTCCCGTACCGGCTGAAGGCCACCAGAATACTGAACAGCAGAAAGAGGAATGCGGACAGCAGATATCCCCATCCGAAATGGGTGATGATCCATTGATGGGTTGCCGAGGAGAGAGCAGCCAGAAGTTCGGGTTTGAAAATACCCGGAATCAGAAGGGCCAGAACAAGGGCAAGAGATACGGCGAATACAGGGTTAACTTTTTTCATTGGTTTTTTCCTCTTCAGGTTTTTCCTCTATGCCCCGATATCCACCCGGAATAATCAGCACGGGACAGTTCGCTTTTTCCGGGAGGGATTCGGCAACAGATCCGGTAATTTTCTCAAAAGGCCTTTGTTTGTCCACCTTACCGATGATAATCAGGCCGGCCCCTTTTCTGGAGGCTTTCCGGGCAATCTGTGTGGATACGGATCCTGCAACCGCCTCGATTTTTTCAATGTGCTCGAAACTGAGGGTACATTTTTCCTCGATACCGGACATGCTGTTGTGTACCCTCTTGATCCTGTCTTCTTCGGCCACCGGATCCGGGGCCCGTTCACCCACATGGAGAAGAATCAGATTTTGAGCCTTGAAACCCCTGTATGTAAGGTAATTCAGTATTTTTATATCCGTGCTCATCAGGCCGGTGGCATACAGAACAGTATTCACTTCATTTGCGGCAGAAAATCCTTTTGCCGTTTTGTAGACAAGCACCGGCTGATTGGAAAGCCGGATTACATCAGACGCCACATTTCCCATAATCGCCCGCCGGATGGGATTTTTTTCTTTCCACGGAAGACAGATGAATGAGGCCTCGGTTTCAATGCCGGCCCTTACGATCCGGGCGGGTACATGGCCCTGCCGGAAAATCAGCTCGGTTGTATACGACTCGTTTTCAAGAGCTTCCTTTATACGTTTCAGGTTGATAAGCCGTTCTTTCCCGTTATTTTTTCCAACGTGGAGCAGGATGATTTTTTCCGTATCGAAGATTTTCAGGAACCTTGCCATTTCAAGGACTCTGCCTGTTTTTTCGTTTTTTTTGATGGGAAAGAGGATGTTTTTGAGCATTGGAATTTCTCCGGAATTTGAATCAGAGGTGACAGGAGATTCTTTAAAAGCCTCATTATGTATCATACAATTCTTTTGTTTTCAACCGCCTGATTTTTCAAATAAATGAATGTAAACTCGAGCAGATAAACGGCTAGTTCCGTAAAAATTTCAAAAATAAAGAAAAATTCTGTTGACATAAAAAAAATGTCGTGTAGAATTGCCAAATCTTTTTGAGACATACCATGTCTTGAGCTTGAGACATCGGGGTTCAAAAAGATTTTTTTTTGTGATCTTTGAAAACCGGTCAATGAAGCAAGAAGCGGGTCGATAAAGAGAGACGGTCCGGCATTTTAATGTTGTCGGATGTAGGATACAAACTGGAGAGTTTGATCCTGGCTCAGAATGAACGCTGGCGGCGTGCTTAA
>JAIPEK010000042.1 GCA_021737205.1 Desulfarculaceae bacterium | reverse complement strand
ATGTTGCCGAAAAATCCGGAAAAGAGCAGAATCAGACTGCCGGTTCCGAAACCGGCAGTCTGAAAAAGGGCCGTTCCGAAGATAAAGATACCAGCCAGGTTTCCTGCCAGGTGCTCAATATCTGAATGAAGCATCAGTGCCGTCATCGCCCGGAAATACGACCCTTGCAGAATATACAGGGCCGAGCAGCCGTAGGTTTTGATCAGGTATTGATGAATTCCGTGAAAGATGGCGAAAAAATGCACCAGGGCCAGAAGGCCCATGATGCAGAACGCGGTGGCGGATTTCCAGGTGAGCGGAAGCGGGGGAGGGCCGTTTGTTTTTTCTTCGGGCCGGTTTTCCCTGTAATAGAGCTCCAGAATGCTTTGGGCCTGTTCCGTCTCTTCCGGTTCCACAATTACGCGGAACATTCCGCCGGTTCTTTCGATATACGGCTCGATCCCCTGGGATTTGAGAACCAGCACGGCAAGATCGGCCTCCTTGCGGGTCAGGTGATTGAGCCTGTCGGTCATGAAATGTTGCCTGTCCCTTGTGTTCTGTTTCATTTCAGTTTATATAACAGTTATGATGCACACGGCATCCCGGCATCCCAACGAAGCTTGAAACTTGAATGATGTCGCCTCTTGTGTCTTGTATCTTGTTTCAAGTTTCTTGTAAACGCGTCATGCTGAAAACGGAAAGGAAAAAAAATGAGCCGAACCGCTGTAAACGATCCGCTTTTTGAACCAGGCGTCACAATTCCGCCCGCTATTTTCTGCATCGGGCTCAACTACGGAAAACATGCACAGGAAACCGGCGCCTCTCTTCCCGAGTTTCCGGTAATCTTCATGAAAAATCCGGCTGCGGTGACCGGCCATGACGGAGCCGTCCGGCTGCCCGCCTCGTGTGTCGATCCCCTGCAGGTGGATTATGAGGCAGAACTTGCCGTGGTGATCGGAAAACGGGCCCTGAACGTAAAACCGGAAGAGGCGCTGGAGTATGTCAAGGGATACACTTGCGCAAACGACATTTCGGCGAGACGGTGGCAGAAACATGCAGGCGGCGGGCAGTGGGTCCGGGGTAAGAGTTTCGACACTTTCTGTCCCATGGGGCCCTGCCTGAAAGGGGTGGACGAGATCCCCGATCCTTCCGTCCTCGGCATCGAATGCCGGCTCAACGGGGAAGTGATGCAACAGAGCAATACATCGGACATGATTTTTTCCGTGGAGCGGATTATTTCGTTTTTGTCCGAGGATACCACGCTTTTGCCCGGCACCGTGATTCTCACCGGAACACCGAGCGGTGTGGGGTTCGCCAGGAAACCGCCTGTTTTTCTCCGGCCCGGCGACAGGATCGAAACCCGGATAGAAGGGATCGGGACCCTTGTGAACACGGTGGAAAAAGAATAGCCGGTTTTACAGGTTCTGGGTGACGAGCTTCCGGTCTTCCGGGTCATCCGGATCCGTGGATTCGATTTCGATGATCTTGCAGGGCCGAAGATCGTACCGAACCACCATGGATGTGTACGGACCGAATATCTGGGTTCCGCTGATGGCACTTTTGTTGATTTTGATGAAGGGTTCGGGCTTGTCCTGTCGCGCAATTTCTTCGAGGGCCTCTTTTTCGTCTCTCAGCTCCGCTGCCTCGGATGAGGCCTTTTCGATCCGTTTTTCCTGTTCTTCCACGTCTTTCATCAGAATATCCTGGGATTTGAAAATCGATTTCACGTCCGTGTCATACTGTTCCATGACCTGTTCGGCGGCCTTTATCTGTTTTTTCAGTTCGATCATCCGGTCTTTTTTGCCCTTCAGGCCGGCAAACTGTTCTTTGAGTTCCTCTACTTCCCTCTTTTTGCTTTCATGGGCAAACGAGAGGTCGGCCGCCTGTTTGTGAAGTTCGAAAATTTTCCCTTCGATTTTCTTTTTGCCTGCTTCATGGTCGCGGACTTTCTCTTCACAGGTTTTGATCCGCCGGTCATATCCTGCGGAAAGCCTTTTGATATGCTCATCCACGCCGGCTTTTATAATAGACTTGCCCGTCTTTTCCGTTCCCACCTGTCCGAGGATCAGCCCTTTTTTGGCCGCCACCGTGGCTGCCATGATCTTGCCGTTTTCATTGAGCACCTGTCCGCCGGAGGCAATGTCGGATTCCATGATTTCCCTTGTGACCGAAAGATCGCCGAACACTTCGATGACCGAATCCTGGATGTATTTGGCCCGGATATTGCCCTGGACTTTCACAGTTGCGTCTACGATTCCTTCGGAGACGTTGAGGTCCCCCGATGTTTCGATTACCCCGCCGGTGATCCCGTTTGCCGTAAGGTCCACGCACGTGACACGGAACCCTTCCTTGACGGTGCCGGAAACGGTGACATTCCCCTGGTAATCGATATGCCCTGTTTTGAAATTCACGTCTCCTTTTATGGAAAACTCCTTGTGTACCGATACGATGCCTCTCGGATCCAGAGTGGGCTGGCCTTCAACGGTGGCGTACAGTTGGAGGCCGTCCTCGGACATCCGGGTTCCTGGGCCGCCGGCCAGGGTGCAGTCAGATACATCCCGGCACGGTATGGTCTCCCCGAATATATCAAGACCGGGAGTCCCCTGTTTCATAGGAGACTTTTCAGCAAGCAGCAAATCCTGCTTCACAAACGGTATCTCTCCGCGTTCCTTGAAGTCGATGGACCCGTCATCCGCGATCTCGCCGGGCCGCTGGTAGTCGGTGTCGAAATAGTAGGTGATCCGGGCGTTTTCCCCTTCCACCGGCTTTCTTCCAATTGCCGCGATAAAATTCCGGTTCTCTTCCCGGCTGTATTCCAGGAAACCGTGGAGAAGCTTTTCTTCCACGATACCGTGCCGGATGCCCTGTTGTTGAAGAAACTCAATGATTTCTTCGGCGCTTGTTGATTGCCTTTCCTGCATATCCGGATTAATGGACGCTTCGGTCCGGTCTTCGGAAATATGGAAGCCGAACCTCTCGGTTTCCGTCTCCGTCTCTTCTCCGGTATCAGGATTTTTCCCGGCGGCGGGCCGGGCATCTGCTTCACTCTTTTCTTCTGCTCTTTCCGTGAAATAGAGTTTCCTGGTGGGTTCATCAATGACCCCCTCCTCCGCCATCAGGTCGCCTGCGGATACACAGGTCCCCCTCTCGAGAAACAGGTTCGCCTGCCGGATGAAAGCCCGAGTAATCTCTTGTTCCGAAACCAGATCTTTCGTGCGCAATTCGTTTGCAGCCAGCGTGTCACCGATCCGGATGGCGATGAGTTTGCTTTTGATGTACAGGCGGCTGAGTTCCAGCCGGGAGATCAGACCTTTTTCATTGAGGATCCGGTCCATGGACAGGGCAGGTTCGTCCTTTCTGCGTGAGGCGAGTTCGGTGGAAGCTTTCTCCAGATCTTCCTCATTGATATGTCCTTCATTCACCGCCAGCTCTCCGATATCCGGAACCCGGCTGTACTGTCCGGTTTCGAACTCCTGGAGAAGGGTTTTTCCGTATGCGTACAACTCGGGTTCGGCGTTCCGGCCGGCATACTGAAGGATCAGGTCCACCGCTTCATACCTGTCGTCTTTCCCGGACTCCGGGGATTGTTCTTCCAAATCGGCTTTCGGGTTCTTTACAGGATCGGGTTCGGGAAGACCCTTTTCCCGGCAGAGGGTGCAGATAAGATCATCCACCTCTTCCTTGATGAGCCGGAAAGTCCTGGAAAGGCTTTCCCTATGGATCACGATATTGCCGCGGATCAGGGAGTAGAGTTCAAAAACGTTTTTTTCAAACGGCTTTTTGTTTTCCAGTTCGGTAACTTTTCGGGCAAGTTCGGCTCTCTTTTGTTTTTTCTCCCTGATTTGCCGTTTAAAAGATTTGTCCTTGTCCTTTTCCGTTTTGGCCAATTTGAAAAGCCTTGCGTTCTGGTGCCGGGTCAGGCGCAGGAACTGCTCTCTTTCCCGGACCTTTTCATAAAGATCGAGTTCGTACCTGATTCTGGATAAAAGATCCTCGTTTGTCCAGGGCTTGCTGATGTACTGATGGATGGCGCCTTCGTTTACCGCTTCCACAGCTGCCTGGAAATTCTGGTATCCCGTCATCAGGATCCGTCTTGTGTCAGGTGATATTTCTTTTACTTTTTTGAAAAGTTCGGTCCCCTCCATTTCCGGCATGACCTGGTCACTGATCACAAGGTGGAACGGATTTTCCGCGGTTTCCATGATATGCAGCGCCTGGGAGGGATTCAGCGCGGACATGATGATCTCAAAGCCGTGCTTTTTGAGAAGCCTTCGGAGAATGTTGATGACGGATTCGTCGTCATCCACCACAAGGATTCTGGTCTTTGCCGTCTGTGTCATGAGGAGCCTTCACCAAGAGGGTCGTGGATTGAAATTCCGCACCTGCTTGCTGTATCGTGAATCTGCTCGGACAGTTCTTCCAGGGTGCGGTGATAGACCCGGTTGATACCTTCGGGATTCAGAAGATCTTTTTGTAAAAGGAGTGCTTCCACCTCCTTCACTCCCGTGTTCCGTATCCGTTCCGGCGTCGGTTCAAGGGCTTCGATTTTGCTTTCCAGCGCCTTGATTTCCCGGTCGAGCTGAGAGATGGTTTTTCGATGTCCGCCGGTTTTTCTCCTCAGCTCCAGGGCCACTTCGTGCAGTTTTTTGTTCTGGTTCTTGACGGTCTGGAGAAGAACCCGGTTTTCATTGGCAAGGTCATACTGTTCAAGGCTTTCCTGCACCGTGTTCAACAACTCTTCGTTTTTCCACGGCTTTGCAATGAACCGATGGATCCGCCCCTTGTTCACCGACTCGATCATTGCATCCAGGTCCGCGTATCCGCTCATGAGAATGCGGATCGAGTCCGGCAGAAACTCGATGGATTTTTCCAGGAACTCGTGGCCTTTCATGCCGGGCATGCGTTGGTCTGAAAGGATCACGGGGAAAGGGGCGGAGCAATTCCGTATAATTTCCATTGCCTCTTCTCCGGAGCCGGCAAATGCAGTCCGGATACCGTGGGATTTGAGAATACGTCTGACAGCCTTGCAGATGCTCTCCTCATCGTCCACTACAAGTATGGTATGTTCGCTGGGGGAATCCATTTTCCTTCAGTGTTACATGTTTCCGGTCTCAACCGCAAACATTTTCTGAACGCTTTTGTCAAGAACCGCCCGGTTAAGCGGTCTCATGTGCCGTTTTTGCCGACCCACGGTTTCATGCGAAGGTCCGCGCCGATGATGTGGCCGATCAGCCAGTGCCGCAGAAGTTCCATCAGATGTTCCGGGAAAGGCTCATTATCAAAATTCTCTGGATCGGCTTTTTCCAGAATTTTTTTCTCGAGTTCGGAAAGTTTTTTCAACAGATTCTGATGGTGATTTTTATGTTCGGCAAGGCCCGGATATCCGACTTGTTCCATGAGCCTTTCCTCTCTTTTAAAATGTGTATTGGCATAATCACGGAGAAGATCAAGGGTGACAGTGATCGTTTCCCTTTTGCGGGGATATTCCAGGGATTCTTCCACGGTATTAACCAGTCGGATCAGATACTTGTGGTCGCTGTCCACCTCTTCATTGTCCAGGCTTATTGCCTGCCGCCATTCAATCGTCATAACCACCTTCCCTGTCCGCCCTCGGGATGGAGGGCCGCTTTCGGTAACGCACTGTATGTACTATACGCCAAAACGGTCTGAAAGGCAACCGGTCGAATCTTTGGGCAGTCATTCCCGGAAAACGGTTTTTTTATCCGGAACCGTGGGTACCACGCGCGTTTTTTCTGCGGGAAGGAGCGGCGGATTTGTTCCCTCTTCGGGCGGAACCATCGGGCCGGCCTGTTTTTCAGGGCATGGGGAAAGAACACCCGAATCCGGTCGGAGAAATGTCTCCGGTGGATTCGGGTGTCAGGTCAAATGGCAAAACCGAGTCAGTGTTTCCACTGGCAATCAGCCGCGCCCGCAGCAGCTTCCCGGTCCGGCGCATCCGGAGGCCTGTCCGGGAGAGGAGCCGCAGCAGGCCGTATCCCCCGGACCGGGCATCCGGTCGCCGGAAGGGGAAGATGAAGGCACGGACAGAACCTTTTCCACATGACCGCTGCCGCAGTGGCGGCAGGCAGGCGCATCTTTTGCGCTGAAGGTAATGATCTCGCTGATTTGGCCGCAGTCGGCGCATTTGTATTCAAATATCGGCATGGGTCTTCCTTTTATGCAAATATGTTGTCCGGTTTGTACGGATGGGTCCCCTCGATCACTTCAATCCCGGATTTGGCCTTGATCTTGTTGATGATCACGTCCTTGTGCGGGCAGTGGTCGGTGATGCAGGGGCCGATGTGGATCTTGGTGGCCTTTTCATCCATGGGCTTGTTCCAGAGACTCACCTGGGCAAGCCGGGTCACAATGGTGGCGCCGGGGCAGTCACCACAGTTCAAAAGGCCCATGATTTCGGCCTCTTCGTCCTTGTATGCACTGAATTCCCCTGCTCGTCGGTTGAATCCCACAAGACACCGGCTGCATCCGATGCACACATCATCCATGGCTTTTTTACAGCCGACGATCAGTATTTTTTCCATGTTTCCCCCTTTTTTAAATGAAAGAAGAACATTTTTTTACCATGAAGAGCATGAAGGAATTGAAGGAAAATCTTCATGAACTTCATGCTCTTCATGGTGATCTTTTATGATTATCACCAGTGGCCGTCGGTATTGGGTGAATCCGCGTACGTGAGTTTTCCGTCGAGAAACGCCTGGACCGCTTCTTTGACCGTTCCTTCCGCGTTGTCTGCGATCCGGATGCCGGCCGCATTCAGGGTTTTGAACGCATTCGGGCCGCAGAATCCGGTTAAAAGCGCCTGCGCTTTTTTATCGCTGATGCCGGCCGCCGCCTGGATGCCGGCCCCCTTGAATGCTTTGGCATTCTCTGAGTTGTCAACGACTTCATACTCGAGCGTATCCGTGTCGATGACAAGAATATAGGCGGCGCGGCCGAACCTCGGATCCACCGGGGAATCCAGGTCTTTGCCTTTTGATGTGACTGCGATTTTCATTGTGGTCTCCTTGAAAAATTACATTTGCGCATGCATCTGCTGACCGCCGCCACCGCCGCAAACCTGGTCGTTCCGGATTTCGGGCAGTTTGCCCGCAATCAGGTCTTGGACAACCGGCTTGATCTCGGCGCGCTCCACATCGTAGTAGACCTGGATGCCCACCTGCCTGAATCCCATCAAGGGACGCATGCCGATGCCGCCGACGATCAGGGCATCCACGTTGTTTTCGGACAGAAGGTTTACCGGAACCATGCAGCCGCCCTGAACATGCTCCTGGTTCTCGAGGGTGGTCACCTGTTTGATGTCGCCATCTTCCACATCCACGAACGTGAATACGTCACAATGGCCGAAATGGCCGGATCTGGTTCCGTCAAGTCCTCCACGGCCGTTTGATGGAATTGCGATTCTACCGTTTTTCATATGCTTTAAACTCCTTGTATAGGTTTACAGGTTAAAATTAGACCAGTCTTTCAAGTTTCATCGCCGGATGCTCCATGACGTTGTCCCATATTTTTTTTACGGCAACGCCGGCATCCGAGCTTTCACCGGTTTCAATGATGCTTTTCTTGAGGATCATGGATTCGATGAAATTTTTATCAAACGGGATTTCTCCCACATATGTATAATTGTTTTCCTCTGCCGCATCCCGGATCATTTTTGTTTTTTCCGGGTTCAGGTCGCATTTGTTCACGCAGACCATGGCAGGAATCTTGAAATGTTCGGCAAGCTCGCCCACGCGCTTTAGATCGTGGACTCCGGATACGGACGGTTCCGCCACAACCAGTACGGCGTTGGCCTGGCTGATCGATGCGATGACCGGGCAGCCGATTCCGGGAGGGCCGTCCGTCAGGATCAGTTCGGTCTTTTCCTTGTGGACGATTTTTCTGGCTTCTTCTCTCACAAGCGCCACCAGGCGGCCCGAGTTTTCCTCTGCGATCCCCAGCCCGGCATGGACCATGGGACCGTACCGGGTATCCGAGATATACCATTGGCCGCATGTCTTTTCCGGGAAATCAATGGCGCCCTCCGGGCACAGGTCGTAACAAACACCGCATCCTTCACACTCCATGGGGTCGACCTCAAAGGTATCTTCAAAGATGGCCGAGAACCGGCAAAGTTCGATGCAGAGCCCGCATCCGGTGCAGAGCTCCGGGTTAATGATTGCCTCGTTTCCTCCCTTGAAATCGGCTTTCTGTTGAACCACAGGCTCCATGAGCAGATGAAGATCCGCTGCATCCACATCCGCGTCACACAGAACCATGCTTTTGGAAAAAAAAGCAAACGCCGCTGTCAGGCTTGTTTTTCCGGTGCCGCCTTTTCCGCTTAATATGACCAGCTCTTTCATTTGGTGTTCACTCCTTGCAGGGACAGTTCCTTGATTCGGTCGAAAAGGGTAATAAATTTTTCCCTGTATTCCGGGATATGGTCCACGATCAGTCCCCCGTTTGCATAAACCCTTGCGATCTCCTTGTCGAACGGAATTTCCATTAAAACCGGAACCCCTTCTTTTTCCGCATACTGTTTTACATCGTCGTTCCCCATGCCGGCACGGTTGATCACAATACCGCAGGGGATGTCCAGGGTTTTCACCGCCTCCACCGCAAGGATAAGGTCGTTGAGACCGAACGGCGTGGGCTCCGTGACCAGGAGCACGAAGTCCGCCCCTTTCATGGCGGCGATTACCGGGCAGGAGGTGCCGGGCGGTGCATCAATGATATTCACCGTATCCTTTTCCGCATATGTGCGGATTTTTTTAATAATCGGGGGGGACATCACCTGCCCGATTTTGAGATACCCCTGCAGAAAGGAAATGTGGCCGGACTTGCCTTTTTCAATATACCCGAGTTCCCTCGGGCTTTCCGTGATCGCATCTTCGGGGCAGATCACCGTGCAGCCTCCGCAGCTGTGACACAGTTCAGGAAAGGTGATCACTGTCTCCCCCGCCACTGCAATGGCCCCGAACCGGCAGATTTCCATGCATTTTCTGCAATAGGTGCATTTGTTCTCATCCACCAGGGGAACCGGAGCGATGACCGGGTCTTTGTCGTGGAAAACCGGGTTCAAAAACAGATGGGAATTGGGTTCTTCCACATCACAATCCATAAGCTGTACACTGTTTTCAAGGGAAAACGCCAGGTTTGTGGCCACGGTGGTTTTGCCGGTTCCCCCTTTTCCGCTTGCGATACTGATAATCATTCGGCCGCCTCCTTCCGACCTGATTGTGGAATGGAAAGAGAGGCGATTTTGTCCAGGTGCGCCATCAGTTTCTGCACATCCGTTTTTCCGGGTTCGGGCGGAAATTGCATCAAAACCCCCATCCCTTCAAAGGCCTCGTGGAACTCTTCCTCGGAAAGCGTGCTCACCGCCACACAATCCATCATGGGATTTTGTGCAACGGTTTTTTCCACCAGGGTTTTGCCGCTCATGTCCGACAGTTCTTCATCCGCTATCAGAAGGCGATAGCCCCCCTGCTCGATTTCAGAGAGGGCGGAGTTTCCGGACTCCGCCGTATTCACCGTGTATCCGTTTGATTCAAACGAATCAATCATCCGTGAAAACAGGGCTTTGTCCCTGGTTGCCAGTAATATGTCTGCCATTTTGTCTCAAGGCTCCTTGTCGTTTACCGGTTACAATTGATTGCGGTTGACCGCCGCATTCTTCAGTCCGTTTCGTAAGCCGCATCTTCCGCACCCCGGCATGAAGCAGGACGGGGGTACGGGATCGTTGTTCAGGTACATTTCAATTACTTGCGCCGCATTACCGGTTACAAAAGGGATCAGGGTGATTCCCGAGGAAGCGATACTGTTCGCCGGTATCCGGGATATGGCACCGCAGATCAGAACCGACACCCCCATATCCTTGAGTGTTTCCGGTACGGGGGCGGTGTCCCGGTCAATCGATTCATAGTGTTTGTCCACCACCCTGTTGTCTTTTACACGGGCAACAAGCAGCGTTCGAGCTGAATCAAACACAGGGGAAATCCGGTTTCCCCAGACTGTTACCGCAATCTTCATACGGATCGATCTCCTTTCTTCTCCAGTATACAGCAAAATATGTTCCAAGGTTTACAAGGACCAGGTTTTAATTTTATTTGTTGTTTGGTTTCAACGGGTTATGATTTGTTGACAGGAGAATGGTTTTGGCTGGAAGGGAGTGGAGTGCGAAGTTTGTTGCAGAAAAGCGACGCGATGGGTCGCGTTTTTGCGACTATTTCGGCCCGGGTATGCGGATCCCAAGGCATTTGAATCCGCTACAGGTTACACCGGATCTTTTGCTGCCTCCGTCAGTGCCATACACACATATGAGTTCTGGATAACCGTCCGAAAACTGGTGCAAAGGGGCGGGTTCCACTGTTTGTTACGCCTTTCTTGACATCCTTCCTGATCCGGAATATTATTGTTACAAAAAAGGAACAGGAGGTTGTATGGAATACAAAAAGTCATCACCTGGTACACGGATACAGGATATCGAGAGAGGCCTTCCGTTCAAGGAGTTCGATACCTTGCGCAACCGGTTGGAATTGACCCAGAAAAATATGGGGCAACTGGTAGGGATAGGCCACAATACATTGGCCCATAGAAAAAGAATCAAGCGACTTACAAAAAGTGAATCGGAACGAGTGGACAGGGTATCTCGTATTTTTAATCGCGCAAAAGAAGTTTTTGGAGATGAAGGCCTTGCCAGAAAATGGCTAAAACAGCCTTTGGAATATTTTGATGGAAAAACTCCGCTCCAGTATGCAAGTACTGAGTTAGGCGGAAGGGAAGTTGAAAATCTTCTCGGTAGAATAGAACACGGAGTGTTTTCTTGATGATTAAGGCATGGCGACTTGTAAAACCGAAGCATGTGGAGTCGGCATTTAACGGGGAGGGGCCGCGGATTTACGGAGGTCGGTGGAATTCAGAGGGGACTGTGGTTGTTTATACTGCAAGTAGTGCGGCATTGGCTGCCCTGGAAATTATCGTCAACACTTTATCCGTTGATCCCGCTTCACTGCTCAAGGGTTACCGGGCGATTCCCTTGCAATTTGAGGATTCCCTGGTTCAAACCGGCAGGGAAGTCCCGGACGGGTGGGATCACAAACCACCTGGACCTGAGTCGCAATTATACGGTGACAGGTGGGTTGCGAAAAAGTCCTCGCTTGTTCTGGAAGTCCCCAGTGTAGTTGTTCCGTTGGAAAGCAATTTTTTGATCAACCCGAACCATCCGTATTTTAAAAAAATAAGCATCGGAAAACCGGTGGAATTTAAATTTGACAAACGAATTATATCCGTAACTTGACAGTCCAAAGCTTTTTGCAAAAAAAAGCGATGCAACAGGACGTTTCTTTGCGGCTATGCGACTATTCAGGTCCGTTTAAATCGATCCCCAGCCGCTTGATCCGTCTGTACAGGGTGCTTTTGTGGATTCCCAGGTATTCGGCCGCTTTTTTGCGGTTGTAGTTGCACCGTTTCAATGCATCGATCAATAGGCGGGTCTGGGCCTGCCTGACCGGATCGGTACCGGTTTCCGTTTCGCTGTTCCCCCCAGGGGAGGGTACGGCGGGTTTTGCCGTCAGCTGGGCCGGCAGGTGTTCCGGTTTGATGCTGCCTTTGGTGCAGAGCACGAATGCATGTTCGATCATGTTTTCCAGCTCCCGGACATTGCCGGGGTAATCATGGTTCATTAGCCTGGACAGAGCCTCATGGTCGAGACCCTTAACGGCTTTGCCCCGGATGCGGTTCAGCCTTGTGATAATCCGGCCCGCAAGGAGCGGAATGTCTTCCAGCCGGTCCCGCAGGGGTGGCAGCTTGACTTTGAGC
>JAIPEK010000041.1 GCA_021737205.1 Desulfarculaceae bacterium | reverse complement strand
CTCGTCACTGTGGCGGCTTTGCTTGCGGCAAGATTTTTTCTGGCAAAGGAAGCCATTTTCAAAGCATGGTTCTCGTCGGGCGTCACCATTGTCGGCGCGACCTTTTTCGGCATCATCGGTCTCTTTCCAACCCTTTTCCCGTCCAGCATGGACAGCGCCTTTTCCCTGACGGCCTTTAACTCGTCATCAAGTCCGCTGACGCTGAAAATCATGCTCGGGGTGGTTATTGTTTTCATTCCCATAGTTATCGGGTACCAGATTTTTGCCTACAACCTTTTCCGGCACAAAATCACGGACCGGGACCTTGATCCGGAAGAGGCCTATTGACAAATAAACTATTGAAACAAAGATTCTTGTAAGATACAGATAATAAGGAGCGATCATGAACATTGACAGGATCATATTTGCATTTGCCGGCTCATTGATACTGATCAGCTTAGGCTTAGCGGTGTTCCACTCGTTATACTGGCTGTGGCTTACGGCCTTTGTCGGGGCGAACCTGCTCCAGTCCGCTTTTACCGGGTTCTGCCCGCTTGCGGTCATTTTAAAGGCGCTCAAAGTTAAATCCGGGAATGCATTTTAAAATGATTAAAACCCCCCGTTTTTTTGGCGGGGACATTATCCAACCGGAAAAAATTACAAGGAGTTGATTATGGACAAGTACGTGTGCGATCTTTGCGGCTATGTGTATGACCCGGCAAAAGGAGATCCGGACAACGGGATCGAACCGGGAACAAGTTTCGAAGACTTGCCGGATGACTGGGAGTGTCCGGTCTGCGGTGCTTCAAAAGACGATTTTTCAAAAGAATAGAACAACATAAGGCGCCGGGTCCGGAATATGGAAAGGACCCGGCGTTTTTCAGTGGAATGTATTCACGAAGTTGTCCGCCATCTTCAAAGAATCCAGATAGATGTCAAGCATTTCCTCTTCTTTCACCTTCAGCCTTGTACAGAAATGATGGGCCTTTTTCAAAAAGCCCCTCTCAAATAGCTTGATGATGAACAGAAGGTTGGAAAAAGCGGTGTTCTTCCGCAAAAGGGCATTGTTGATTTTCTCGGAAAACGGAAGCTGCGTCACCAGATCCTCCATCCGGATGCCGAGCATGGCATCCACGTTGGAAAAAAGCCCCAGGGTAAACAGTTCGTCCCGGGAAAATTTTATGTTCAGCAGCGCCCCTGCCTCTTCTGCCATCCGGGCCCTTGATATGGACACCTTGATCAGCTCATCCGCTTTTCCCTCGGCGATATCCGCTGCAAACAGCATCATGACGAACCGTTTGATCCGATCCTGGCCCAGCATCACCACGGCATCGCGTACAGAATCGATTCGGGACATTCGCCTGTAATAGGCGGAGTTCACCAGCCGCAACAGCCTCAACGAAACCGCCACATCATTCTGTATAACGCTTGTGACCTTTGAAAAATCTACGTTCTCTTTGGATACTTCGGATATCATACGAAACAGGTTGTTTTCGGAAATCGGGATGGTCCGGCTTTTCAGCAATCTCGGCCGTGCAAAGAAAAAACCCTGGAAATAGGAAAATCCCAGTTCCCTGGCCTGTTCGAACTGGTCGTAGGTTTCAATCTTTTCTGCCAGAAATTTCAGGCCGGAATACAATTTCAGACGTTCGAGCATGGCCTGAATTTCCGTCACAGACAGAAGCTTGAAGTCCACCTTGATCATACTCGCGGCCTCCACAAGGGGTTCCAACCCTTCCAGGAACATGAAATCGTCCAGAACGATCGTATAGCCGTCCTTTTTCAGGCGCCGGATCGATTCGAGAACCTCTTTGGTGGGCGTTACGTTTTCAAGAACTTCCACTACAATCTGTTCGCTGGGAAGAAAACGGGGGGCCATGTTGACAATGAGATTCTCGGGAAAATTGATAAACGCTTTTTTCCCGCCTGTGACCTCCTTAAATCCGCTCGCCAGGAAGGTATCCGCTATGATACGGAATGTGGCCTTGTCCCCTTCCACATCAGGGAATTCATTCTCAATACCGTTTCTGAAAAGGATCTCGTAGGCTACGGTCCTCTCTTTTTCATCCAGAATCGGCTGGCGTGCAACAAATGAATTCATCCGCTCTCGTATTCCCGTATCCCTGTACGTAAAGGCTGTTCCTACACTCTAGACAAATTTTCAATCATTGTAAATACTTTTTTTACTGATTATTTCCGATTTTCCATCAATCCGTCTTTTTTCCCGCCTTTTTATCCACCCGGCTTACGATCCAGGATGCAACTGCATCTTTGGAGCTTGAGCCGACCTGCTTTTTCACCACGTCCATGGCGATTTCCGCCCGGGCCATGGTCTTGTGACCGCCTGCGGATCCGAATTTGCCGAAAGCTTCCGCCGCAGCCTTTCCGGCACTTTTTCTCAACCCGTCGTTTCTGAGAACGATGATGAGATTTTTATTGAAAATTCCGGATACAATGCTCCAGTTCACCCCGGCCACGCCTAGGAAAAAGTCGGCCGCGATCACGATCTCGTCACAGTTTTCCACCCGGCCGGCATGCGAGAAAAGCCTTCCTTTTGCAACCGTCCGGCTTTTGATGGCCCCGGCGATAAAATCGAGATCCTTTTCCGTGACCACAGCCCGCTCCACTTTGGTGACAAGATTGATGCTGGCGAACTTGTACAAATACTGGAATGCCTTGACGTCCTTCAGGCCGGCCTGTCTTGTGAAATCAGCCGTATCCGTTTTGATGCCCAGAAGAAGCGCGGCGGCAAGACGGCTTGAAGGATTGATCCGGGCGGCTTTCAGGTAATCGACCATGATGGTCGAACAAGCGCCGCAGTCCGGACGGATGTCACTGTATCCCGAGTTGTTCGAAGAAACCGGATGATGATCGATGATCACATCATATTGAAACCTTTCAAACACCTCGTTGTGGTCCGGCTGGGAGTCGACCACCACAAACCTGTCAAACTGCGCCGGATCGATATCCTTCAAACGCGTCATCTTCGGTTCCACCAGATGAATCATGGCCAGGTTGTCCGGCCGTGTAATCTCATTGAAATACGTGATCTCGAGCCGGTTCACTTTGCGCCACAAAAGCCGCTTGACTGCAAGGGCACTTGCTATGGCGTCCGGATCCGCGTTGATCACCACAAGAACGTTGGAGTTTTGAGAGAACCGGCTGTTGAATCGCTTGAGCCGCTCGGTGTTGCTTACCATTCAGACCTTCCCCTGGTTACTGCTGAAAAACAGAGTTATTGTAATAAAAGCATACCCGATTGTGGCCAGAAATGCAAAGGACGGGTAGAAGGTCCCCAGCGGCGCCAGGATCAGGGCCGTCAACCAGTGGACTGCGATCACGCGGCTGGAATGAAGTTTGATGGGAAAATCGTTGAACCGGCATATCACGGCAAGCCCGCACAGGTTCCATCCGTAAAGGGAAGCAAAGACATGGAGCCGCAACAGCCATTTGATCTGTTCCGGGTCATATCCCGGAGACATCTGGAAAAAGATATAAATGATCCCGGTGACTGCGGTGGTGATCAGAAACCCGATGCCGGATGAGAGGAAATGTTTCTGCTGAAGTTTCTCTCCGTATATTCTGTACAGGTAAAAAACCGTCACAACCGCAATAAACAGGGCGGACGTCACAAATATCTGCGGGATGAATTTCTGGAGAAGGATAAACAGAAAAAAGATCATTACGCCCACCGTGATGGTCCAGAAACATATTTCAGATAGGTCCTTGGCATGCAGCGCCGCAGAACTGTCAAGCATCAGAAACACGACGGACAGGGAAATCAGGGAGAGAGGGAATGAAAACCCCAGGAAAAACGTGTCCAGTTGAAGTTTTTCAAGATGGACCAGGCCGAGATACTCGTTGTTCACGATCACCATGGTCGATATGACAAGTCCCGTGGAAAGGCACAAAAGAGAGGCCTGATGGAACTTTGCCGAAACCGGTACGCTTCTTTTGAAAAAGTCGGAAGGAAAAAGGGAAAACCTTGCAATCCGCATTTTTTCCACCACTGCCGCCATGACGAATGAAAGAAGAATCGTGATCGGATAAAGCAGAAGAAATGCAGACAGCGCATATGCAAGCGAACAGAGAAAAAACAGCATCACATCAAAAGTAAGTTTCCCGCCCCCTTTTGTGTAAAACAGAAGGATCGTGCCTCCGGTACACAGGTTGAAAAGAAACACATGGAGCCTTTCAAAGTTGTATCCCTCAAGGGGACAGTATATATCCGCGTACCCGAACAGCAGCGCCGTAATCATCAACGTGCTGAAAAGTGCTTTGAGTTTTGGGTTCATTCTAAAAAATATCATTTCATTATCCATTCAAAATATGTACAATACGGGAAAATTACCAGCACTAAACTATGGTAACCGTTCACGGTTATCGGTTCACAGTTCACAGTTTTTCAAATGCACTATGCAACGATTGAAGCATTTTGGATATTGATTTCAACTTTTGAATTAATCTAATCTCTGTTTTTTTTACCGTGAACCGACAACTGTAAACCGTGAACGGTTACAAATTATGGTATGTGACTTGCAACGTCAATACCCTTGATGGAACTTGTGAGAAAAACAACCCGGAGGCGGAATGAAACTTGTCAACTCATCGCTTTGCCCGATTTTTCCCGTCCTTTTCCTGTCCCTTTTGTGCTTTTTACTCTCAATATCCACCCCGGCACTGGCCCGAGATGCCGTGTCCATTGAAGATGCCGTCCGAACGGCACTGAAAAACAACCCCGATGTCCGCATGGCCGCAATCAACGCAAAGAGGGCCCGGGCGGAACTTCAAAAAGCAGAATCCCCTTTCATGCCCTCGCTTTCCCTCCAGGCCGGGTACACGAGGGCGGACGCCCCTTCAACGTATCTGTTCAAAACCATTGACCAGAGGCAGCTCTCGGATAATTTCAGAGACTTCAACGATCCGGGCACTCTCACCAACTACGAGGCCGGGATCAATCTCAGATGGAACCTGTTCAAAGGGGGAGAAAAATTTCATACCCGTGCCATGTCCGAAGCCGGCATCGGCGAACAAAAGGCGGTTCTTTCAAAAGCAAGAGAAATGATCACAGCCTCTGTGATCGAGCTTTATTTTTCGATCCTCAAAGCTCAGCAATTTATCGAGATAGCTGAAAAATCCGTTAAAACCGTCCAAAAGCAGCTTGAAATCATGCAGGCCAAATACAGGGCCGGCGGGGTCTTAAAATCCGACATCCTCTCCCTTGAAGTGAGACTGGCTGAAAGCGAAAACAGCCTGGTTGAAAGCAGAAACCTGTTTGAAACCGCTGTAACGTCCTTTGAAACCGTTCTTGATAAAGAATTCCACGGTACGCTCCGGCTGGAAAAGGACTGTAAATGCCCGGTGGCCTTTCCGGACCAAGCGGGCCGGGCAGTGGAACAGGCCCTTGACACGCGCGCCGAAATCCGTGCAGCAGAAAAACGGGTTGAAAAAGCCCGTTCCGCACTCCGGGCGGCCCGGGCGGACTATCTCCCGCGCGTGGATATCAACGCCCGTTATTACATGGATGACGACGACATGTCTTTTAATACTGAAAAGGAAAATTACATGGCCGCATTGACCATGGAATGGAAACTTTTCAGCGGTTTTTCCACTGACGCGGAAATCAAAAAGGCCCGGTATGAGCTTCAAAGAGCTCTTGAGGCAAAGAAAAAAGCCTCTCTTGCCGTCAAAAGCGAGGTCAAAAAAGCATACTTCAACTATAAGAACGCATCCGCCCGTTTTGATACGGCGGAAAAGAGCGTACAGTCCGCCCGCCAATCCCTCGTGATCGTGAAAAAACGATACGAAGGCGGCTCGGAACCGGTCACCCGATACCTCGAAGCCGAGCTTGCCAGGAAAAGGGCACTTTTCAACAAAGCTGCTGCATACTATGACATGAAACTTGCAAAAAGCCGAATCGGCAAAGCCATGGGAATCCTGTCCGGACTATGGAAATAAAAAGGGAAAAAAAATGAAATCCAAACCAGTATGGTTCATCGTTCTGATCATTCTTGCCGCCGCCGGGTATATGTTGTACCAAGGCGGATCTGAAAATGTTATTCAGCCGGGAAAGAGAGATGCACTTGAAGATCCCTCGGAAGCCCGGACTTTTCAGGAAGCCCGTACCGTCACCCGGGACATCACGGAATACTACAAAGCCGTGGGCACGGTAAGGCCTGAAAGTGAAAGCCGGGTTGAATCCCAGATCCGAGCCCAGGTGAAAGCAATCCATGTGGGACCCGGAGACAGTGTGGAACGCGGAGACATAATGGTGACACTGGATGACCGGCAGCCCGTTTCAAGACTTGAAAAAGCCGAACAGGCACTCAAAGGGGCAAAGGCGGCCCGGTCCCAGGCGGCCCAGCAGGTGGAATCGGCAAAGGCCGCGTTCAATGAAGCCAGGCTGAACTACCAGAGGGTACAGGAGTATGTGAAAGCGGACGCCGCCACCAGCAGGGAACTGGAAAATGCCGAATCCAATTATCTCCAGGCAAAGGCCGGACTTTCCAAGGCCAGGCAGGCGCTTGTGGAGACCGAATCGGGCATCCGGCGGGCGGAAAATGCAGTGGAAGAGGCCGAGGTGGAGCTCGAATTCACCAAAATCACGGCCCCGATTGAAGGGGAAGTCATCCGGCGGATGGTGGAACCCGGTGATCTGGCGCTCCCGGGAAAACCCCTGGTTCTCATGCGGGCCCGGAACGGATTCCGTGTGGAAGCCCATGTCCGCGAGGGACTGGTGAAGCATATCGTCCGGGGCCAGACCCTGAAGGCGGAAATCCCCACCCTTGACGTCACCGTGGATGCCGTGGTCAATGAAATCGTTCCCTGGGCCGACCCTGAAACCCGATCCTTTCTGGTGAAAGCCGTAATCCCGTCCACCAAAGGACTCTATCCGGGGATGTACGGCAAACTTTTGATCCCCGAATCCGAATCCCGGGTTGTGCTGATTCCGGAAAACGCCCTGATCACAACAGGCCAGCTCGACCTTGTCATGGTCAAGGATGCCGACGGATGGTCCAGGCGGTACATCAAAACCGGCAGAAAACGGGACGGCATGATCGAGGTCCTCTCCGGACTCAGCTCAAACGAAACCATCGGCACAGGGAGTTTGTAGTGTTATGACGGAAACACCGGACCGCAAGGGTATAATTTCATCCATCGTAGCCAAATTTCTCGAGTCTAAACTGTCGCTCATTCTGATCATTATCTCCCTCTGTCTGGGCACAGCCGCCCTGATGGTCACGCCCAGGGAGGAAGAACCCCAGATCGTGGTTCCCATGGCGGACATTTTCGTCCGGGCCCCAGGCTCCACTCCCCGGGAGATAGAAAAACTGGTCGCAACCCCCCTTGAAAAACTTTTGTGGCAGATCGACGGGGTGGAGTATGTTTACTCAATCTCCAAAAGCGACATGGCTGTGGTCACAGTTCGGTTTTTTGTGGGGGAGGATCAGGAGAACTCCCTTGTCAAACTCCACAACCAGATCCAGATGAACATCGACAAGGTGGCGCCCGTCATTGAAGGCTGGGTCGTAAAGCCTGTCCAGATAGATGATGTATCCATCGTCAACTTTACCCTGTTTTCGGACCGGTACAGCGACTATGAAATCCGGCGGGTCGGCGAAGAGGTGCTTGCCCGGCTGAGCAGCCTGGAGAACCTTTCCGGCACCCGGATCTACGGAGGAAGGCAGAGGGAACTGAGGGTGGAGCTTTCCATGGAGAAGATGCAGCTCTCCGGGGTCTCCCTGATGGAAGTGCTGCAAACGCTCAAAAATGCGGACGCTTCCGTTCATGCCGGCAGTTTTTCCCGAAACGACAGACACTTCCCGGTCTCTTTGAACTCTTTCCTTTCAAGTCCCGAGGAAGCGGGCTCACTTGTGGTGGGTGTCAAAAACAACCGGCCGGTATATCTGCGGGATATCGCCGAGATCAAAGACACACCCGAAGTTGCATCCACCTATACCCGGCTTGCCTATTCCAACCGGTATGCCGAAGAAAACAAGGAAGTTACAGCATCCCGGAAATACCCGGCGGTCACCCTTGCCGTTGCCAAGAAAAAGGGAACAAATGCCGTGGATGTATCCCGGAACGTCATTGAAAAATTTGAAAGTCTGGAAAAAGAAATCATACCGGACGGCATTTCGTATGAAGTCACGAGAAACTACGGCAAAACCGCCCAGGAAAAGGTAAACGGTCTTCTCTCCTCTCTCCTGTTCGCCGTGGTATCGGTGGTGATCCTGCTCGCCTTTACCCTGGGAGGCAGGGAAGCCGGGGTTGTGGCGCTTGCCGTGCCCATCAGTTTTTCCCTGGCGTTGTTCGTGAACTACCTGCTCGGGTACACCATCAACCGGGTCACCCTGTTTGCCCTGATCCTCTCACTGGGCCTTGTGGTGGACGACCCCATCACCAACGTGGAAAACATCCAGCGCCATATCCGGGACAGGATCGGAGGAACCGACATGTTCCGGGCGACCCTCAACGCAGTGGAAGAGGTCCTCCCGCCGGTTCTGATGTCCACGATGGCGATTATTGTATGCTTTCTCCCGCTGTTCTTCATCACCGGCATGATGGGACCCTATATGGCGCCCATGGCTGCCAACGTTCCTCTGACCGTAACGTTCTCCACCCTCTGTGCCCTTACCATCGTGCCGTGGATCACGTACACGCTTTTGAAAAAAAGCCGGGACCCGGCCCGGGGCGCCGCCGAAGCCGATACAGCCGCCCTGCCCATTGAACAAAAACGGCTGTACAAAGTGTACCGGGCGGTTGTTGCTCCTTTTCTCGAATCACGGGCCAAACGTTTCCTTCTTGCCGCCGTTGTCATACTACTGCTGGCGGCCTCATGCTCACTTGCCCTTTTCAGGCTGGTGCCACTGAAACTGCTGCCGTTTGACAACAAAAACGAGTTCCAGGTGGTCATCGACATGCCCGAAGGCACCACCCTTGAGCGAACCGACACGGTGGTCCGCTCGTTTGAAGATTACCTAAAAACCGTGCCTGAGGTGACACAGACGGTCTCTTACACCGGGTTCGCCTCCCCCATGGATTTCAACGGCATGGTTCGCCATTACTACTTGAGAGAAGGCCCGAACCTGGCGGACATCCGGGTGAACCTGGCGGAAAAATCGAGAAGAGAAAAACAGAGCCACGCCATCGTGTTGAGAATCCGAAAGGATCTGATGAAAATCGCTTCGGAGCACAACGCAAAGGTGCAGCTTGTGGAAGTTCCCCCCGGCCCGCCCGTGCTTTCCACTGTTGTGGGAGAAATATACGGAGAAGCCCATCTTCCGTACAAAACCCTCATTGATGCATCCGGCCATCTTCAGTCCATCATGGAGAAAGAACCCATGGTCGTGGATATCGATGACATGGCCGAGGCAGACCACGAAAAATACAGTTTCGTCATTGACAAGGAAAAGGCGGCGCTGCACGGAATCAGCGCAAGGGCCGTCACCGGAACCCTGAAGGGCGTTCTCGAGGGCAGCAAGGCAGCCACCCTCCATCTCCCGGATGAAAGACAGCCCCTTGAAATCCGGGTGACGATCCCCAGAAAGGAAAAATCGTCTATCCTGGATTTGAAATCCATACCCCTGAAGAGTGCCAACGGCAGCATGATTCCCCTGGCTGAGCTGGCGGAAGTGAAAAAAATCAAAAACCTTCAGCCCATCTATCACAAAAACCTTGACCGGGTGGTTTACACGCTGGCGGAAACTGCCGGGCGCGCCCCAGGAGCAGCGGTTATCGACATGATGGGAGCGCTGAAAGACGACCCAGTTCACCAAGGGACCCGGGTGGAATGGGCAGGAGAGGGGGAATGGAAAATCACTCTCCGGGTTTTCAGGGACATGGGCATCGCATTTGCCGCTGCCATGGTGGGCATCTACATCCTTCTGGTGGTCCAGTCCGGATCGTTTTTCATGCCCGTGCTCATCATGATGGCCATCCCGCTCACGCTTCTGGGCATAATGCCGGGATTCATGCTGCTCAATCTCCTTGCCGCACCACCTTCAGGCGGATTTCCCAACCCGATCTTTTTCACCGCCACCAGTATGATCGGCATGATCGCACTGGGCGGAATCGTGATCCGGAATTCGCTTGTTCTCATAGACTTCATCCACGATTCCCTTGAAAGGGGCGAGGTGCTCAAAGACGCGATCCTCAAAAGCGGTGCCATCCGTATGCGCCCCATAGTGCTGACTGCACTGACCACCGGGATCGGGGCCTTTCCCATCACTTTCGACCCGGTGTTCTCCGGTCTTGCATGGGCACTGATTTTCGGGCTTCTGGCATCCACTTTCTTCACCCTGATCGTTATTCCTGTCACCTATTTCGCCGTGTACGGAAAGAAGGCGAAGAAATGACACCTTACCACTTTGTGGTACAAAAATTGCTTTTACATTCAACAAGAGAAATTGCAATAAAACAACTGCAGGAAATTGAGAATGAAACAGGATATGTCAGCAAAAGAAGAAAAACACTCGTTGCCGGTCACAGGAATGAGTTGCGCCAACTGCGCCATGAATATCGAAAAGACGCTGAACAAACTCGACGGGATAGAGCAAGCCCATGTAAATTTTGCATCCGAAACCGCAGATGTCTCCTTTGATCCGGAAACCACGGATATCAAGGAGATATCCGATGCCATAGAGAAAATCGGCTTTTCCGTGGCCGCCTCTTCGGTGGAACTGGCTGTCACAGGGATGAGCTGCGCCAACTGTGCCGCCACCATTGAAAAGGCCCTTGTGAAAAATGTCCCCGGGGTGGTCGGGGCCACGGTCAATTTTGCTTCCGAAACCGCGTATGTGGAGTACATCCCCTCCGTTTCCCCTGTTGATGACCTTGTATCCGCAGTGGAGGCGGCAGGATACAAGGCGATACCTCCTGCTGAAGGAGAGACGGACGAAGATGCCGAATTTTCTGCAAGGGTTGCGGAAATCAAAGATCAGACCAGAAAGTTTCTGGTTGGTGTGATTTTCGCCCTGCCGCTTTTCATACTGAGCATGTCCCGGGATTTCGGTATCACCGGCCAGTGGAGCCACGCAGCCTGGGTCAACTGGCTCTTTTTCCTTCTCGCCACACCGGTGCAGTTCTATACCGGCCTTGATTACTACGTCAACGGCTGGAAAAGTCTCAAAAACAAAAGCGCCAACATGGACGTACTTGTGGCAATGGGCTCTTCGGTCGCCTATTTCTACTCGGTGGCAGTACTTTTGGCCCCTTCCGCAGGCGCACATGTCTACTTTGAAACCTCGGCTCTGATCATCACCCTGATCAAACTCGGCAAAATGCTGGAAGCCAGAACCAAAGGGAAAACCGGCGGCGCCATCCGCAAGCTCATGGGACTTGCGCCCAAAAAGGCCACCATCCTGGTGGAGGGCCGGGAAAAAGAAATTCCGGTGACAGGGGTCAAGAAACAGAACACGGTCGTGGTGAAGCCGGGAGAGAAAATACCGGTTGACGGCACGGTGATCCAGGGAAGGTCCGCAGTGGACGAGTCCATGATCAGCGGAGAACCCATCCCGGTGGACAAATCCGAAGGTGACACAGTGATCGGCGGGACAATCAACGGGGAAGGCCTTCTGCAGTTTGAAGCCACTCGTGTGGGCAAAGAGACGGCCCTTGCCCAGATCATCAAACTGGTCCAGGATGCACAGGGAAGCAAGGCGCCCATCCAGGCCATAGCCGACCGGGTATCAGCCTTTTTTGTTCCCGCCGTGATCGCGGCGGCCCTGTTGACCTTCCTTGTCTGGATGACTTTCACCGGAGAGTTTGTACCGTCTCTGATCCGGCTTGTGGCAGTGCTGGTAATCGCCTGCCCCTGCGCCCTTGGTCTTGCCACCCCCACAGCAATCATGGCCGGTACAGGCAAAGGGGCGGAAAACGGGATTCTTTTCAAGCGGGGCGAAGTACTTGAAAATACCGTGAAGCTGGACACCGTGGTCCTTGACAAAACCGGGACCCTTACAGTGGGCAAACCGTCGGTCACGGACATTTATACCCCAGCCGGATCTTCTGAAACCAATACCGATCTGTTGAAACTTGCCGCATCAGTGGAAAAGGG
>JAIPEK010000040.1 GCA_021737205.1 Desulfarculaceae bacterium | reverse complement strand
AGCCATTGATATCCGGCAGCTCAGGCAAAAGAGCGGATGTATTACGTTTGATCCCGGATATGGAAACACCGGAAGCTGCAGAAGCGCCATCACTTTTATGGATGGAGAGAAGGGGATTCTGCGTTACCGGGGGATCCCCATCGAAGAGCTTGCCGAAAAATCGACCTTTGTGGAGACGGCGTTTCTTCTCATCACGGGAAAACTTCCCACCCGCAATGAACTGACCAGAACCCGGGTGGTGCTCAACGATTACTCGCTTTTGCACGAGAGCATGAAGTACTTTTACCAGAATTTTCCGGACGGGGCGCATCCCATGGGCATTCTTTCGGCAATGGTCAATGCCATGAGAAGTTTTCATCCCGAACTTGTGGACCGGGAAGAGGATATGCAGGAAACTTTTCTGCGGCTGATCTCAAAGGTGCGGACCATGGCGGCCATGGCGTACAAATTTTCAAGGGGCGAACATCCGGTATATCCGAACCCCAAATATTCCTACTGTGCCAACTTCCTTCATATGATGTTCGACAACCCGGTGATTCCTTACCGGGTGGACAAGGACATCGTCCGGGCGCTCAACGTGTTCTGGATTCTCCATGCCGATCACGAGCAGAACTGCTCCACCACTGCGGTGAGGGTGGTGGGAAGCGGAAAGGTCAACCTGTACGCAGCCATTTCGTCCGGTATCGCCGCCTTGTGGGGGCCGCTGCACGGCGGGGCCAACCAGGCGGTCATCGAAATGCTCGAACAGATTCACGACCACGGCTTTACCACGTCCGAGGTCATCGAAAAAGCCAAGGACCGGAACGATCCGTTCCGGCTGATGGGGTTCGGACACCGGGTATACAAGACCTACGATCCCAGGGGCAAAATCATGAAGGAGATGTGCCACAAGGTCGTGAAAAAAGTGAAGCGAAAGGACCCTTTGCTGGACATCGCCATGGAGCTCGAAGAGGCGGCTCTCACGGACGACTACTTCAAGGAGAAGAATCTGTACCCCAATGTGGATTTTTATTCGGGAATCGTTTTGCGGGCCATCGGCATCCCGACCAACATGTTCACGGTGATGTTCGCCATCGGTCGGCTTCCGGGCTGGATCGCCCAGTGGCGGGAGGATTTCATCGATCCTGAAATGAAGATCAGCCGTCCCAGGCAGGTGTATACCGGGGTGCCCGAAGCTCCGTACACGCCCATTGATGAAAGATAAATTCAAAAAACGGATAAGAATTATCGCTCACCGGGGCGCCTGCAGTATCGCCCCGGAAAACACCCTGGTCGCGGCGGCAAAAGCGTATGAAATCGGGGCCGACCTTTGGGAAACGGATGTCTCCGTGACCCGGGACGGTGAGTTGGTGCTGTTCCATGACAGAACCCTTGAAAGGACTACGGACGCCGAAATCCTCTTTCCCGGCCGCAAATCCTATCGCCTGTCCGACTTTACGCTGGAAGAACTGGCCGTGCTCAACACCGGTAAAGTTTTTATCAAATCCGACCCTTTCGGCATGATCCGGAAAGGACATGTCGGCCCGGAAGCCCTGGAAGCCATGAAAAACGAAAAAATTCCCACACTGGCGCAGGGGCTTTTGTTCACCAAGGAAAAAAGCTGGACGGTAAATCTTGAACTCAAAGAGACCGTTGATTCAGTTCCGTCCTTCCCCTTTGTTGAAAAAATCGTGGATGCGATCCGTGCCGCAGGCATCCCGGCACAGTCCGTGAAAATCTCTTCCTTTCATCACCAGTGGCTTATGGAAATCCGGCGGCTTATGCCAAAGGTCGAAGTCCAGGCCCTGGTTGCGCGGGAAACGATCGAAGCCGCATTTGATCCGGACAGCCCGTTTGATACCTTTAATATCGATCAGGCCCTGATCGGGAAAAAAATGATGCACCGGCTCATCCAACAGGGAAAGAGGGTGAATGCGTACACGGTCAACCGTGTGAAAAAGGCGGAGAATTTCAGGGCTCTCGGCGTAAGGGGCGTCTTTTCCGACTTTCCCCAGGTGCTTGTCCCGTACTTTCAAGGAAAGCTTCAGGAACGTTTAGACGGACAAACAAAAAAGTAACTTCACTCCAACAAAGATACATTTTTGTAACTTATATTACAATTTGTTTCAAAAATGTATCAATAAGTTTGCCTGTCCGGTCTTTTGTATGTCTATATTTTTCAAAAAGTCTATCAAAATCGAATGGTTACATAAAAATTACCGTCACAGGCACACCCCTTGCTCTTGATGAAGATCACGAATAAAAGTGAAACAAAAACAAACAAGGAGTGTGTAATGTGTAAAATGAAATCAAGTTCTCTTGCAGTTCTGCTTTTGATCTCAAGTCCTTTGAGCGCATGGGCCGGAGATGATGCTGTTACAGCGGTCACCAACAAGGCCGCCATCGACCTGGTGCAGTCCCATGCGAATTACCTGTGGACCCTTGTGGCCGCCGCCCTGGTGTTTTTCATGCAGGCGGGCTTCGCCATGGTGGAAGCAGGTTTCACCCGGGCCAAGAGTGCCGTCAATATCATGATGAAAAACCTGATGGACTTTTCCATGGGGACCATTGCATTCTGGGCGGTGGGATTCGGTCTGATGTTCGGTGTTTCCGAAACCGGCTGGTTCGGCACTTCCGGATTTTTCCTCAGCGACTTTTCCCCGGGAGGTGATCCCTGGGTGCTCGCCTTCTGGATGTTCCAGGTGGTTTTCTGCGCCACGGCCGCCACCATTGTATCCGGGGCCATGGCCGAGCGGACCCGGTTCACCGGATACCTTGCTTACAGTGTTCTTATCAGTGCCGTTGTCTATCCCGTTTTCGGTAGCTGGGCATGGGGAAGCCTTTTCAATGGAAACGGCTGGCTTGAGAATCTCGGGTTCATCGACTTTGCCGGTTCCACCGTGGTTCATTCCGTAGGAGGGTGGGCCGCCCTTGCCGGGAGCATCGTACTCGGCCCCCGTCTAGGGAAATACGGCAAAGACGGCAACATAAAACCGATTCTCGGCCATAACATCCCCCTTGCCGCTTTGGGCGTGTTTATACTCTGGCTCGGGTGGTTCGGGTTCAATCCCGGTTCCACCACTGCGGCCGATAAAAGCATCGCCATGATTTTCGTCAATACCAATCTCGCTGCGGCAGCCGGGGCGGTAGCCGCCATGATGACCTCGTGGTTCAAATTCGGCAAGCCCGAAGTGAGCATGAGTCTCAACGGCGCACTTGCCGGACTTGTGGGGATAACCGCAGGCTGTGCCAACGTCCTTCCGACGAGCGCATTGGTGATCGGAGCCGTTGCCGGTGTCCTGGTGGTGTTTTCGGTCCTGTTTTTCGACCGGATCAAAGTGGATGATCCGGTGGGGGCGATTTCGGTGCATGGTGTTTGCGGGGCCTGGGGAACTCTTGCCGCAGGGATTTTCAATATCGGCGGGACTTCCGCAGGCATTATCGCAGTTCAGCTTACCGGAATCGTTTCCTGTTTTGTCTGGACCTTCTGCGCGGCATTCGTTGTGTTCAAGATGATCCACATGACCATCGGACTTCGGGTCAGCCCGGAAGAGGAAGCTGAAGGCCTGGATTATACGGAACATGCCGGAAACGCATACGCGGATTTTCAGATATCCACCTATATCCAGCACTAACCCGCCGCCGGCCCGCAGTGTCCAAAGATCCAGCGGGCCGGTTTCTTCCTCAACGGTTTTCGGTTATAAATAATCAGTCGTCCGCAGCGACTCTTATCAGCACCCTGCCGGTAACCTTTCCCTTTAAAATCCGGTCGATATACGGATCCAGCCCTTCCAGGTCCGTCTCGGTATACAGGTCATCCAGGTGATCGATTTTCCAGTCTCCTGCAAGATGTTCCCATACGGTTTTTCTTCTTTCCATGGGGCAGTGCTGGGAATCGATCCCCACAAGGGATATCCCTCGGAGGATGAACGGAAATACCGTAAGCGGAAGCTCTCCACCCGCCGTATTACCGCAGCAGGTCACCAAACCGCCTAGCCGGGCCGATTTTACCGCACAGGCCAGAAGGTCGCCGCCCGCGGTATCGACTGCGCCGGCCCATGCTTCTTTGAGCAGAGGTTTCTCATGGTCTTTTAAAAACTCCTCCCGGGAAATGATACGCCCGGCTCCCAAAGGTTTGAGATGTTCGGCCGCATCCGGTTTTCCCGATACACAGGCCACACTGTACCCCAGGGAGGAGAGAATCGCCACGGCCATGGACCCGACCCCGCCTGTGGCGCCGGTGACCAGGATTTCCCCGTCATGCGGTTTGATACGGGATACAAGTTCATAAACGGACATCCCGGCAGTGAAGCCTGCAGTGCCGTAAATCATGCTCTGTTTCAGGGAAAGGCCGGAAGGAAGCTTTACGACCCACTCGGCCGGCACCCGGATATATTCCCCGAAACCGCCGAATGTATTCATGCCCAGATCGTAGCTTGTGACGATTACCTCATCCCCGGGTTTGAAGGCATAGCTTTTCGTTTCCTCTATCACACCTGCCGCATCGATTCCCGGTGTATGGGGAAATTTCCGGGTCACACCCTTGTTGCCCGTGGCGGAAAGGGCGTCCTTAAAATTGAGTGAAGAGTAGCTGACCCGAACAAGCGTGTCATTGTCCGGAAGATCATCGATATCAAGCGTTTTGATCGATCTTTTGAAACCGTCATTTTGTTTTTCCACAACCAGAGCCTTGTACATCATGCTGTCTCCTTTGGTCCTGATTCTTTTTAAAATGAAAAGGCCTTGCCTTTTTCAACAATGGCGCAACGACAACCGGGAACAATGCCGCGCTTGCGCTTTGCAGGCAGACAAGGGCACAGCCTCTTTGAAGCGGTGTTTCTATGCGTACTGCAGACCGAACCCGGCAAACATTAGGCCTGCTGCAGCCACGGCAATGAGAAGGTAAAACAGGGTCGTTTTGTTGAATCCGGGAATTTTGGCCTTGTCCGTTACCATGACCAACACCGGCAGCACCAGCATCGCCAGTGCCAGCAGAAGCTTCAGGCTGATCAACAAGTCCAGTTTCCCCTGGTAGGAATGCTGCCAGTCCAGATATCCGGTAAAAATCGCCGGAATCACCCCGATGAACCCCAACACCGTGCAGTGATAGGCGGTATGGGAAAGAAACCGCAATCTGGGCATGAAAGCGGCGGCCCGGAACACAAATGCCCCTGCGGCCATCCCCATGGGAAGATAGAGAAATACGGGGTGCAGCGGATAGGAATATCCGATGCCTTGGAGAAAAGTAAAAATTGATTCGGTCATTTTTCCACCTTTCCGATTAAAGGGTAACGCAATGCATTGCTGTATTCCCGACCTTTTCCCTTAAGCCTTCAATAATGCCCTGCCGGGAGTGTGGCAAGCCGCTTACATCCCAAGAGAGTATCGATATTTTCCTGTTTTGTAAACACTCTTTATCAAAACTGCTCCTTTCCCGGCGGCTCAAGTCGACCATGTCCCGGCTGTCCAGGCGGACGGCTTTGAGCCGGCATCCTTTTTCATCCATCTCGCGGGCTACGTCCCCGGCTTTTTTTGCATCGGGCCTCATTCCGTCCGGGTCTCCTGGTTCAGGCGGGCTTTACCGGTTGAAAAGGTCTGAAAACCGTATTATAGTACATTTTATCATTAACAATAAAGCATAAAAGGGATATCGTCAAATTCCTCCCTTTCGGCTTGAATAGAATTGCCAATGCCTGTCCATTGTAAACAAGGAGGTGCGGCCATGTATGTCGTCGGTCTCAAGGGAAGTCCACGGAAAAAGGGGAGCACGGATTTCCTATTAACCGGTCTGTTGTCCCGCCTGGAAGAAAGAGGGGCGCAAACCCGGCTCATTGATGTTTGCGCCGCTGATATTCAGCCCTGCCGGGAGTACAAGGCATGTGAAAAAAAAGGGTTCTGTCCTATTTCCGACGATATGGAAAAAGAGATCTACGGGGCGCTCAGGAAGGCGGATATCATCATTATGGCAAGCCCTGTGTTTTTTTTTCGGTATCACCGCCCAGCTCAAGGCGATGGTGGACCGCTGCCAGGTTTTCTGGGCCAGAAAATACCGCCTTGAACTCAAAGATCCCGCGTTTTCCATACGAAAAGGTTTTCTGCTTTCAGCCGGCGGTTCGCGCGCCCCCCGTCTGTTCGACGGGGTCCGGCTGACTGCGAGATACTTTTTTGACGCAGTCGACGCTGAATATACCGGCCACCTCACGTACAGCAATATCGAAAACCGGAAAGATCTCGAAAACAACCCTGCCGTGGAAGCGGACCTTGCAGGAGCGGTTGAAACTCTTTCCGGAGGGTTCGGAAACCGGACCACGGTGCTGTTTGCAGGCCGGGGAAATGCATGCAGAAGCCAGATGGCGGCGGCGTGTGCAACATTCTGTACAGGCGGCAGAATCCGCGCTTTGTGTGCCGGCCTCTCCCCGGCGGAAAGAACAAGTCCTCTGATGGTTCGTTCCATGGCGGATTCCGGTATCGACATGGCGTTTCGAGGGCCGGAATCCAACGAAGCTGTTATGGACCATGTCTCTCCGGATATCGTGGTGACCATGGACGAGACATGCAGGAATCAGTCGCTGACAGGGGTCAGGGAGATCTGTTGGAATCTGCCCCCCGCCCCTCAAATCGAAGGCCGGAAAATGGATGAACTGAGGGATAAGATCAGAACCCTTGTGGACGAGCTTGTCCAAAGCCTTGAGCTGTTCCCGGCAAAAAAAGATTGACAGGGGCGGGGAAACACTTACTTTAAACGGATATGACCGATTGGCCCGGATACAGACGGGTCGGTGAGTGAAAACCCGAAAGGAAAGTGAGACCACCATGCCGGCAATTGAAATTCTCGGGGTTCTGGCGGGGGCATTGACCACCTTCAGCGCCGCCCCGCAGCTGTTGTATTCGTACCGTACAAAGGATGTGACCAGCATAAAGCTCAAATTTCTTCTGATGCTGGCTTCGGGTTTGTTCCTCTGGGGGATATACGGCATCATTATCCACTCTTTTTCCATCGTGGTTTTCAACTTTATCGGCTGCTCCCTCTGGCTCCCGGTTATCGGCCTGAAAGTAAAAGAGGTACGGCGGATCGGGTGAAAGTTTTCTTTTATAGCCCTGCCGTCTTGGCTTTTTCGTTGTGGCATGATAAAAGGGATGGAAATTTTTTCTCAAGAGAAAGGTGATTTTTTTCCAACAGTGATGTTCTTTCGGACAGAACAAATAATGAAATTTTCCGGCAATATGGCACGGACTTTCATATCAATTGTCAAAAGGAGTTCAGGATGAACCGGTATACGGGATTTTTTATTCTTTTTTTTATGGCGGCGTCCGTATCCGGCGTATCAGCAGCGTCCGGGGATAATGCGGCCAATGTGGTCACGGCAAAGACGAAGCAGGTGATGTCCGCCGAAACCGCCCGGATGAACGGAACAGTGTATTTTGAAGAGATCAGCCTGGTATCGGCGGAAATTTCCGGCAAAGCCGAGCGGACGTTTTTTGAACAGGGGGATGTGGTCAGAAAGGGACAAAAGCTGGTCAGCACGGATACTATTCTCCTTGAGAAGGAGCTGGCGTATGAGCAATTCCAGCTGGATGAACTGGAAGTCAGAATCAAGAAGGCGAAAAAGGATGTTGAGCGGTATGCAACGCTGTTTGAAAAACAGGCGGCAAGCGAGTCTTCCTATGACGATCTCAAGTTTGACTACGAGGCGATGCTCGAACAGAAAAGCGCGCTTGAAAAGAAAATCGAAATGACCAGGATCAAAATCGAAAAGAGCAGTGTCTATTCCCCGGTCCGCGGGGTCGTGATCGAGAAAATGGTCGAAGAGGGAAACTGGGTTGCGCCGGGAAATCCCGTGGCCCGGATCGGGGCGCTGGATTCTGTAAGTGTGAAGATTCCGGTTTCCGAGAAATTCGTCCGGTTTTCCAGCAAAGGCGATACGATCACCGTTTTCCTCACCGCCTTCAACAAGACCCTTGAAGGAAAGGTGATCGGATTTATGCCGTATGCGGACTCCCGGACAAAAAACTTGTACCTGAAAGTGAAGCTCGACTATACCGGGTTCGTGGCCGAGAACATGTCGGCTGCGGCCGATGTGCCCACTGGGCCGGAAAGGGAAGTGCTGACACTGCCCAGGGATGCTCTCGTGTCATATCAGGGAAAGGATATGGTATACACGGTAAAGGAGGGAAAGGCGGTTCCCATACCTGTGGATGTGATCGGGTACTCCGGGGACAACGCACAGTTGACTGACGGCTCCCTCAGCGAGGGAACGGCCGTGGTGGTGGATGGAAATGAACGGCTGAAGCCCGACCAGGCCGTCAAAATTGTCAGAGAACAGTAATGGATATTATCAGAGCCGCCATCAGCAAACCCATTTCCGTTGCAGTGGGTGTGATCCTCGTGATCCTTTTCGGCAGCATCGGTATTTCACAGCTCCCGCTGCAGATGACCCCGGAAGTCCAGGAACCAAAAATCAGCGTCAGCACTGTATGGCCCGGAGCGGCCCCCACCGAGGTGGAGCAGGAGATCATCGAGCGGCAGGAGGACAAGCTCAAGGGGCTGAAAAATCTGGTCAAGATGGAAAGCTCGAGTTACAGCGACATGGGCTCCATCACGCTCACATTTGAAGTGGGCGTGGACATTGACAACTCCCTTTTGCGGGTGTCCAACAAGCTCGACGAAGTCTCCGGTTACCCGCAGAACGTGGAAAAGCCCATACTCGAGGCCTCCGGAGCCGAGGGCAACCCGGTGGCCTGGATCATGCTCAAGACCCTGGACAAGAACGGCCGGAACATCAACACGTTCAAAACTTATTTTGAAGAAAACCTCAAGCAGCAGCTCGAACGGGTGGAGGGCGTAGGATCCCTTTTCATCGGCGGGGGAACGGAAAAGCAGGTCAGGATCGAAATCGACACCCAGAAACTCGCCAGACACCATATAACCATCGACCAGGTGATCGCGGCCGTCCGGGCGGCCAATTCCAACGTGTCCGCAGGCGAGCTGGACATCAGCAAAAACAGTTACCGCATCCGGACGGTGAGCCGGTTCCAGAGCCCGGAAGATGCGCTGGAGACGGTTGTGTTTGATGACGGGTCCACCCGGGTAAAGCTCAAGGATATCGCCGACGCGTCATTCGGGTATGAAAAAGTGGATTTCGTGGCCCGGCAGAACGGGGAGAACGTCATCGCCATCGGCGTGCGAAAGGAACCCGGCACCAACGTGGTGAAGCTCACCGAGCGGGTCAAGGAACGGATCGAACACATGAACGAGACGGTGCTCAAGGATCTGGGGCTCTATTTTGATCTCGTGCATGACGATTCTCCGTACATCCTCAAATCCATCGACCTTGTCAGGAACAACGTGCTCATCGGGGCACTCCTTGCCGTTATGATCCTGTTCGTATTCCTGAGGAGCCCGGCGGCCACGTTGACCACAGCCGTGGCGATCCCGATTTCCGCCATGGGCACGTTCATCTTTCTCTGGGCGTTCGGCCGGAACATCAACGTGGTCAGTCTTGCCGGCATCGCATTCGCCGTGGGAATGCTGGTGGACAACGCCATTGTATCCCTGGAAAACATTGACCGGCACAGAATGATGGGAAAAGCTGCTTTCCAGGCCGCCCATGACGGTGTCAAGGAAGTATGGGGAGCGATCCTCGCCTCCACCGCCACCACCGTGGCTGTATTTCTTCCCATTATCTTTATGGAGGAGGAGGCGGGCCAGCTGTTCAAGGATATAGCCATCGCCATTACCTTTTCGATTGTCCTGAGCCTGGTGGTGTCCATCACGGTGATCCCGTCTCTTCTGAACCGGCTCTATCTGTGGCGGGAAAAAAGGGGAAAGGCAAGAATTTCCGAAGAGTGGAAGCAGAAAAAGAAAAGCCCGCTTGCCAGGTTCGACATCCTGGCTCTTTTCGGCCGGTTCATGTCTTATCTGATCATGACGGTTTCCCGTGTGACGTTGAAAAACTGGTTTACCCGGATCGTCTGTGTGGTGATCATGACGCTGGCGGCGGTCTATATTGCAAATAATCTGGCACCGGAACCCGAATATCTGCCCACGGGAAACCGGAACCTGGTGCTCACCATCCTGGTGCCGCCGCCTGGTATTTCAGTGGAAAAACGGCGGTCCCTTGCCAACTACATCGAAAAACAGACCGAGCCGTACATGAATGAAAACGGGGCGGACGGGCTTCCCGGAATCGAGGACCTCTGGTTCATCAGCATGGAGAGGTTCACCATCGCAGGCGGGGTGAGTCACGAGGAGACCCGGGCCAAGGAGCTGATTCCGCTTTTCTCGCGGGTGGTGAATTCCATACCGGACATGTTCGGCCATGCATTCCAGACCGGTCTTTTCCAGCAGGATCTCGGCGGCGGCAGGACCATTGACGTGGATCTGAGAGGCGACAACCTCGAGAAAATGGCGGCGGCCGGACAGTCCATGTACGGGGCCATTATGCAGGCGGTGCCGGGAAGCCAGATCCGCCCCGTCCCGTCCCTTGAAACCAGTTATCCGGAAGTCCGCCTTGTCCCGGACAAGGAAAAACTGGCCGCATCCGGGCTGAACGAGAATACGTTCGGCCGGTATGTCGACATCATAATGGACGGCCGCAAGATCGATGAGTACAGGCCCGAGGGCAAAACCCAGCTCGACCTTGTATTAACGGCGCAGAATGCCGGCTTTCAGACACCGGAAGATGTAATGGACAACCAGATCGTGAACAGCTACGGAGATCTCGGGAGAATCGGGGATTTTGCCGAACTTACTTATGCAAGCGGCATGACCACCATCCGGCATCTGGAACGAAAGCGGAACATCACGCTCCAGGTGACGCCGCCGGAGGATCTTCCGCTTCAGACAGCCATGAACACCATCCAGGACAAGGTGGTCCGGTCCATGCAGGACAAGGAGATGTTTTCCGGTATCGACATCCGGATCGGGGGTAACGCGGACAAGCTCGTGACCACCATGAATGCGCTCAAATGGAATCTCCTGCTGGCGGTGGCCATTATCTATCTGTTGATGTCTGCGCTTTTTGAAAACTTCATTTATCCGTTCATTATCCTGTTTACCGTGCCGCTGGCTGCAGCAGGCGGCTTTATCGGGCTGAGGCTGGTCAACTTTATCGCACCGCAGCCCCTGGATATTCTGGCCATGCTCGGGTTTATCATCCTGGTGGGGACCGTGGTGAACAACGCGATCCTGATAGTGCACCAGTCATTGAACAATGTCCGGTACGAGAAAATGGCCCATCTCGAGGCGGTATCCGAATCCGTGAAAACCCGTATCCGGCCGATTTTCATGAGCACCATCACCACCACGTTCGGGATGCTGCCCCTCGTGATTTCGACCGGCGCGGGAAGTGAACTCTACCGGGGGCTGGGAAGTATACTTCTTGGCGGACTCGTGTTCTCCACGGTGTTTACGCTCTTTCTCATTCCAGCACTTCTGGCCTTTTTTATAAAGATGGAAAAAGCGGCGGCCTAAGTATTCTTGCCTGCCGCTTGAACCGTGAAAGGGGGGCTAAATGGCAAAGGCAATCGTAATCAGGGAAACCGGCGGACCTGAAGTTTTTTCCCGGGAGGATTTCGATCCCGTTCCGCCTTCGGCTGGTGAGGCGCTGGTCCGCCAGGAGGCGGCAGGCGTCAATTTCATTGATGTGTACCATCGAACAGGTCTTTACCCGCTGCCTGAACTTCCGGCCGTCATCGGCATGGAAGGGGCCGGTGTGGTGGAAGAGACAGGTGAAGAAGTCCTGGATATCCGGCCCGGGGACCGGGTGGCCTATGCAGGGCTGCCGCCGGGCGCATATTGCGAGATGAGAAAGATTCCGGCCCACCGGCTGGTGAAAGTGCCCGATGGAATAGTTCTTCCGCAGGCCGCCGGGATGATGCTGCGGGGGATGACGGCCCGGTACCTTCTTTTCGGGTGTTATCCGGTCACAAAAGGCACCCGGGTCCTGATTCATGCGGCAGCCGGGGGAGTGGGGTCCATCGTCACCCAATGGGCCCGGCACCTGGGGGCCGAGGTTATCGGTACCGCAGGCTCGGCGGAAAAGGTGGAGCGGGCGGAGAAAAACGGGTGCGGCTATGTAATCAACTACAATGAAACCGATTTTGCAGAGGCGGTCCGGGAAATCAGCGACGGCGAAGGAGTGGATGTGGTGTATGATTCCGTGGGACAGGCCACGTTCTCCAAATCCCTTGACTGCCTGCGGCCCATGGGGACGATGGTCTCGTTCGGCCAGTCCTCGGGATCGGTTCAACCGTTTGATGTGTCGGTGCTTTCCGCAAAGGGCTCCCTTTTTCTCACAAGACCGAGCCTGATGCATTACACGGAAAAGCGTGAGGCGCTTCTGGCCCATGCAGCCGATCTTTTCCAGGTGGTGGAAAGCGGGGCCGTGTCCATCGATATC
>JAIPEK010000039.1 GCA_021737205.1 Desulfarculaceae bacterium | reverse complement strand
GCTTGATTTGTCAGTAAAATCGGAAAGATTACAGAAGACCCGGCCGGCAAGCTCCCAGTCCACCCGGGACGGCAGAAACCCTGTTTCCATCTCGAGATTTGCCCAATCTGTGATTCGGGCCGGGGACAGATTATTTCCGGTTATGGTGAAATCAGCATCAATCGATTCGTTGAGCAAAAAGCCTTTTTTGAAAATATCGGCATCCCCGGCCAAACGAACTGTGGATGAGCCTTTTGCCGCCTCGAGTTTTCTGATGATAGCCTTCCCTGAAGGAAAAAGGGAGGCGTCAAGCTCGACACGCTCGATAACGATACCCTCCACGGCAAGGTTGTCCGCTTTGATCCGCGCATCCAGAGAGGGATGGAAAAGGTCTCCGGAAAAATCGATTTTTCCTTCCATGCTTCCCTCGAGCATATGGATGCCGGCAACAGAGAGGGTGGACAAAAGATCCCGGCTTTCGGCCGTAAGCGTGCCCCTTACCTGCTGTTTTCTGATGTCCACCTGCCCGGACACCCGGGTTTCGGCATCCGGTGTCCGGGCAGTGAGCTCGTTTACGGTGAGGATGTGGTCTTTAATTTCCCCACTGGCCGACAGCCTGACATGGGAAACCGGCTGCCCGGGGCCCGGCGGTTTGAAATCTTCAGCCGTCAGAAGAATAGAGTACCTTCCGTCAAGTCCGTCCGGGTGAATCCCTTTGCCAAAAACCGAGCCTTTTGCGGAAAATCGCCCGGACAGTCCATTTACCCAAGGTTCCAAGAGTTCGGCATCCATTCCGTTTTGAGAGAATGAAAGGTCATACTCTGTTTTGTTCAAATCAAAACCGGGTTCAAGGAACCCTTTGGGAAAGGTTTTGGACAGATCGACACTCCCTTTTGCCCGGACCGTGGTTCCCAAAAGATCGAGATTCGCCCTTTCAATGGTGAGGACCCGTTCCGAAAGAACCGCGTTCACATCCACGGCTTTTGCTTTTGCCGCTCCAGGTCCTGACAGCTCCGGCATTTTTATCTCAAATTCCACGTCCGGGTTGTTCAAAGCGCCGCTTGCTGCAAGAGAGAGAATCACATCCCCTTGCGGACCGGCATACGACTCTTTGAACCTTGATATCACGCCGAGGCGGGATTCTGCATGCAGATCGATTTGCACCTTGGGATTCCTGGTAAAGGAGAAGATTTGTCCGGAACTCTTGAGGGTGAAAAGATCGGTTTGAACGGCTGCCTCAAGCTTTGCACCTGTTTTTGGATCAAAAGAGGCCGCCATGTTCGCCCCTGAAATTGCGATGGTTTCTCCCCTGATTGTTCCGCTGCCCCTGCCGGTTTCAAAAGACAGAGAAAATGATTTGTCCTGCATATCGAACCGAAAGAGCCGAAGGTTGATCCCTGAAAGGTGTATCCGCCCTGCAGGATCCTTGAAAACGAGAGTGCCTTGATCCACCTTTGCTTTTTGAACAAGAATGTTCACCGGAAGAGAACTTTTGGAATCCGCTTTTTCCGCTCCCTTATCCTTTCGGGACCCGGGGGAGACGAACGCGTTCACAATATTGACAGATCCTTGTTCATCCCGCGCAAGATCGATCTGCGGTTTCCGGATGGCCAGAGACCGGATTTCAATTGTTCCGTCGAACAGGGAGGAAAGATCTATAATCGCTTCAATCGATTCCACCGCCACGCATTGTTTTTGATCCGGTCCTTCCACCTCGATTCCAAAAAGGCCTATGGAGAGGGGAAAAAGGGAGATGTCCCAGGACCGGGCCTGTATCCGGCCCGGTATGCTCTGGTTGACCCGGTTTGTCAAAAGGTGTATTGCATGATCCGTCCGGAGATAGAAAAAGAGAAGAGTGACAGCCGCAAGAATGAGTGCAATGGATATGAAAAGGAGAGTGGCGAATTTTTTCATGGGATATGGTGCCTAATTCGGGGGACACGATACATAATTCCTTGTCATTCAGGGGCATAAAGAGAATTTCTGCCAATTCGAACGGTTCGGGCGTTAATACGCTGAACAGCAGGAATTATGTATCGTGTCCCCCGAATTGTTGTATAGGTGTTAAGTGTTAGGGATCAGGTGTTAGCTAACGCCTAACTGCTAATACCTAATACCCGGCATCTACCATCTTATCCTTTCATCATACCGTTTGGAAAGTGAGGGATCAAGTTTTTTTGTGGCGCAGCTCAAATTTGTTTTTGAAAATTGCGGCTTCTGTGGTAGGATAATTTCCTTTGAGTTCAATATAAATTTGGAGATTGTGTATGAATTTGGATGAGATATATGATTCAGACCCGGATATTCATGAGGCGGTGCAAAAGGAGCTGGAGAGGCAGCAGTACAGTCTTGAGCTGATTGCATCGGAAAATATCGTCAGCCCGGCCGTGATGGCCACCCAGGGGACTGTGCTGACCAACAAGTACGCCGAAGGATACCCTGCCAAGCGGTACTACGGGGGGTGCGAGGCCGTGGATATTGCTGAAACCCTGGCTGTGGAAAGGGCCAAGACCCTTTTTCAGGCAGAGTATGCCAATGTCCAGCCCCACTCCGGCTCCCAGGCCAATATGGCGGCATATTTCGCCCTGCTTGAGGCCGGGGATACCATCCTCGGCATGGACCTGGCCCATGGCGGCCATCTCACCCACGGCAGCCCGGTGAATTTTTCCGGAAAACTCTTTCATTTCGTGCATTACGGGGTCAAAAAAGAAACGGGGCGTATCGATTACGACCAGGTGGCAGATCTTGCACAAAAACACCGGCCGAAGATGATAGTGGCCGGTGCAAGTGCATACCCGCGCATCATCGATTTTGAAGCGTTTGCGAAAATTGCGGCGGATATCAACGCCTGGTTCATGGTGGATATGGCCCATATTGCAGGACTTGTGGCGGCCCAGGTGCATCCGTCTCCCATCCCCCACGCCCACGTGGTCACCAGCACCACCCACAAAACCCTCCGGGGACCGAGGGGCGGATTGATACTGTCGGGCCGGGATATGGAGAAAAAGATGAACAGCAATATCTTCCCCGGTATCCAGGGAGGCCCGTTGATGCATGTGATTGCGGCCAAGGCAGTTGCGTTCAAAGAAGCCATGACACCTGAATTCAAGGCGTACCAGGAGAGGGTGGTAAAGAACGCGGACAAGCTGGCAGGCGCCTTGACGGAAAACGGGATCGAGCTCGTCTCCGGCGGCACGGACAACCACATGATGCTGGCGGACCTTTCAAATCTCGGTGTCACGGGAAAAGAAGCGGAAGAGGCGCTGGGCAATGCCGGGATTACGCTCAATAAAAACGCGGTCCCGTTCGATAAGCAAAGCCCTTCCATAACAAGCGGCGTGCGGATCGGTACCCCGGCGGTCACCACACGGGGCATGGGGGAAGAGGAGATGACAATGATTGCCGATGCCGTCGGCCGCATACTCAAATCCCCGAAAGATACCGGGCTTCAGGAAAAGATCCGAAAGAGCATAAAGGAGCTTTGCCGCTCTTTCCCGATTTATGAATGATCCTGCGGATATACGCGACCGGCGGCATCTTACCGGTCACGACATCCTGGCGCTAAATTTTGTTAAAACCGATGTGCCGTTCGTCTTCCGGCGCCACTTTCGGGAGGGGCTCCGGTCCCATATTTTTGAACTCCATGACCCGGAATCAGTCGCACTTGAAAAAAACGGGGTGATGGAAAACGGCGTGCGGATTTTTCCCCGTTCCGTTCCCTTTGCCATGCTCAGGCTGATGCGGTACCGGTTTAGTTCGGCAGGTGAGGCCCTGGCTGAAATTGAGCGCTTTCACACCCTGCTGCGTTTTCTTACCACGGATTTTGTGGCCGATTCAGAGGAATTTGTGGTCGATTACCGCATCCATGGAAAAATGGAGCTTTTACTCTGCGGATTTCAAGAGTACGTGGCAGGGGAGGTTTTTGATCCCTGGGCGTTTGAGCGGTATCCGGGAACTCTGTCAAGCCTTGCCGATCAGGTTTCGGCATTGCGGGATACGGGTATGCCCGAATCCAGGTTTCTTGATCTGCTTGAACGAAATGCGAGGCGGTTCGTGGCGGCTTTAAAACAGATGATGGACCGGGCCGGCCTGATACCCGACCTTTCAGGTGTGGGCAACCTGATTGTGACAAAAGATGCCCGTCTCAAACTGGTGGACATCAACAATATCTCAAGGGTATGTTTTACCCCGGATGTCTATATCGATGACAAGGGGTATCCAGTATGCGACAAATCCGTGGAAGTTCTGGCCATACTCGAGGAACATTTCTTCGGGACCCCGAGACCTGATATGATCCGCAAAGATCCTGTGTACCGGGTTTTTCTGGAGCCGGACCGCCTCGGCCTGGTCAGGGAGAAAGAAAAGGCGTTTTTAAAAAAAGGAATCGGTTGAAAGACGACAGGCCGGTTTGTTCAGTCAATAAAACCTGGTCCTTTGGGCCGGGTCAACGATTCGAAATTAGAAACCGGAATGTTCCGGGCCATCAATGCGATGCATTTATCTTCGTGTCCTTCGTGCTCTTCGTGGTAATCAACTCCAGGCAATTGAACCACGAAGTTCACGAAGGACACGAAGGACACGAAGGGTGAGTTCAGGCTATAAACAATCCCCTTATAGGGGTAACCAAAGCCGGTCCCTCCGGGGTCGGATGTTTACTCGAAGTACCGGCGGAGGTTATCCCACCCGGATATCCAGGTGGATTTCGTTTGCAAGACTTTCCAGCTTTTTCGAAAGATCGTTCTTCGTCACGGTTTCAGGAAGCGTAGCTGTAATTTCCACGGCATACATGGCCGTACCCGTGTTGGGCAAAAACTTTTTCCTTGATCTCAACGTTTCGATATTGATACTGTTTTCAGCCAGAAGTCTGCTTATTTTATAGACAATACCGGCCTGGTCAATGCCGTCCACTTTAATTGTGCACAAATCGTCTCCGTTTTTCTCCACTGGCCGTTCATACTCCAGCGGCCGGATAAAAACGGAAATATTCTTTTCGCGTTCCAGACGTTTGCATTCCGTGGAAAGTTTTTCCTGAAGATTTTCCCCGGTACCGCTCAACAGCAGGATCAAGGTGAATTCGTCAGCCAGCCTGCCCATGTTGGAGTCTTCGAGCCTGCAGCGGTTTTCAAAAATGAGTTCGGAAATCTCTGCCACAATGCCGGGCCTGTCTTTGCCGAATGCCGTCATGATAAACTTGTTTTCCAAAACGTCTCCTTGTATTTTAATTTGCATTCCCCTCATTGTTATAAAAAACAATAAGCCGTGTCAACAATAACAGGGCAATCGCATGAAATTTTATGGGTCTATGAAACCCGCGGGGTCACCCGTCGATATATCAACCGGAACAAGGCCCGCCTCAGAACTGTTCAGGGATCTGTAAAACTGTTGGACAGCCGTATCCATCTTTCTTCGTGACACATCAATCTTCTCAATGACCTCAAACCCTAGTCCACGGAGTACTTCTGCAATGTCCTGCACGTCATTGGCCGGATTCTCCAGCGGCGCGGATTTATAGCTTGAATTCCCGACCACAAGGGCCGTTCCGGCATGAAAGAGGGGAGGCCAGCCTATTTCTGCGAATTTGAAAAGAAAAAATATTTTTGGCAAAAAGCCCTTGTTTATATTATAATGGATAAAATTATATGAAAGTGACTTAAAAACAGGTGGTAATTGCTAAAGATATTCTAAATGAAGCTACCTAACGCAGACAAAGCAATAATTGACAGCAAAAAAATCAAAGATTATTGCCTTAACCCGGACCATCCCCGGGGCAAGCATAAAGCAAAAATATTTCAAAGTTCTCTTGATTTGACATTTGAGAACACAGAGGAATTAATCTATGAAATAACAAAAAATCTGCCGGAATTTGAATGCCGACAAGGCGAGGTCGATGAATATGGACAAAGATACACTGTAGATATCGAAATTGAAAGAAACGGATTAAGAGCGGTTATCCGAACCGGATGGATTATTAAACGAAATGAAATGCAACCAAGATTGACAACATGTTTTGTAAAATAAGGAGGCAATCATGAAAAATATCAATGCCCTGGATGTTGTAGCGCTTCTTGTGGACATCCCTGAACGTGGTTTGGTTGCAGGCCAGGTCGGTACAGCTGTAGAAATTCTTGATGATGAAGTGTTTGAGGTGGAATTTTGTGATAACAACGGAAAAACATATGATTCTCTGGCATTACATGCAGATCGCCTTATGCCTCTTTACTATTCGCCCGTAGCTGCTTGATCCGGGCTTGACAAGTGTATGTGAACACCCTGCATCTCATCAGATCCTCTTATCTTGGCTCATCAATCCTTTTGCCCGGTCCTTCCAGTTTCGCCCGCAGCGCCTCGTCCAAAGGCCTATAGGCGGCTATGGTTTTGCTTTGTAAAAAGTGGGACTCGATCTGACGACCACCGGGATCCTCCTCCGGCTGAACCGACCCTTCCGCTGCTCCGCAACGCTCCAAGGTCGATCAGCCTGCTCCGGATGCCTTGCTGCTCCTGTCACCGGACTCGGGAGAGACAGAGCCGGAAGCCGAGGCTGTTGTAGGTGTAATCATCCGGGTTCCTGCTCCGGTTAGCAGCACGCACGCCCCTCGGGTTGTCGTGCCAGCTCCCGCCGAGGTTCGCGCGAAGCGATCCACCCGAGATAATCACAGGATTGTTCCGGGAGTGTTTGGTATACGCATCCTCATCATACAAATCCTCACACCACTCCCACACATTGCCGGACATGTCATACAACCCCAGACCGTTAGAAGCTTTAGTCGCCACTTTGTACGTCCTTCCCCCGCTGTCTCTCTGGACCAAATAATCCAGTCGGTGGTCTTCAGCAATGGGGTCATTTTCCGGTTCTCTTTTCCTTGTTTGTACAGCGTTTTCAATTCCTTTACCGTTGGCATCCGCCAGCCACTTCCCAGGCTTTGAACCCACGCCCGGGTTTCATTGCAGATGAAAAAGAGTTCCTCAACACCAGGATCGAAACCCTGATCGTCAAGGAGAATTTTGACAAAGAGCAGCTTCTGTACGACATCGAAACAGCCTTGAAAAAAATCGGTGACAGGAATCGGCAGCCGTTGAAGGGGGAAAAGACATGACCCGGATTTTACTTGTGGAAGACAACGAGAACAACCTGTACCTGGCCCGGTTTCTTCTGAAGAACGCAGGGTTCGAGGTGATCGAGGCAAGAGACGGACTCGAGGCCGTAAAAACGGTTTCAAGAGAACTGCCCGATCTTGTTTTAATGGATATGCAGCTGCCTGAGCTTGACGGGTACGAGGCCACCAGGCGGATCCGGTCGGATGAAACCACGGCCCGGGTTCCGGTGGTGGCCATGACTGCATACGCCATGAAGGGAGACCGGGAAAAAGCCGGGGACGCAGGCTGCACAGGGTACATCAAAAAACCCATAGACCCTGCCGCTTTCGTGGACCAGGTGAAAGCCCATTTATGAACAAAGCGTGTTTGCGGCAACCAATGAAACCGGAAGGAAGCCGTTTACGGCTTGAAACTTGAAATTGGAAAGTAGAAATTGGGGAGAAGGGTAAGGTCGGGCATGAGGACCAAATTTCCAATTTCCAATTTCAACGTTCCGTGAACGCCTACAAAGGAAGGAGCCGATGGCGAATAAAATGAAAATCATGATCGTGGATGACCGGGAGGAAAACCGGTACCTGCTTGAAACCCTGCTTGGTGCCGGGGGGTATGAAACAGTCACCGCACCCGACGGAAAACAGGCGCTTGAGCAACTCCGGCAGAATTCTTTCGATCTGATCGTTTCAGATATCCTCATGCCGGTGATGGACGGTTTCCAGCTCTGCCGGACCTGCAAGGCGGACGAAACCCTGGGCCGTATTCCATTTGTTTTTTATACGGCCACTTACGTGGATGACAAGGACGAGGCCTTTGCCTACAGGATCGGCGCGGACCTGTTTCTCCAGAAGGCAAACGAGCCGGACAAGTTCCTGGAGGCCATCCGGGAGGTGGTTGAAAAAACCGAAAAAGGGGAAATCGGAAAAGCAGATCGGCCGGAGCCGGATGAAAAGGAGATCGCCAAGGATTACAGTGACCGCCTTGTCCGAAAGCTCGAGCATAAGATGGAGCGCCTGGAAGCGGAAATCGAGGAGAGAAAGCAGGCGGAAAAGACGATCCGGAAGTTGAGCAAGGCCCTGGAGCAAAGCCCGAGCATCGTGATGCTCACCGATACCATGGGTGTCATCGAATACGTCAACCCGAAATTCGAGGATGTCACCGGTTACACCGCTGACGAAGTCATTGGAACGAAGGTGGGAGATCTTGGAGAACAGGCTGAAGAAACGGCCGAAGAGATGTTCGAAAACCTCAACTTCGGCAAAGAGTGGCGGGGCGTTTTCCGAAACCGGAAAAAGAACGGGGAGACCTACCTGGAACAGGCCTCCATATCCCCGATGTTTGATGAAAAAGGGGAAATCATTAATTTTGTGAAGGTGGCGGAGGACATCACCAGGCTCAAAGAAACACAAATGCTTTTAAAGGAGAGCGAGGACCGGTACAGAAATCTCATTGACGTGTCTCCCGTGGGCATAGGAGTCCATGCTGAAGGAAAAGTGGTTTTCATCAACAGGGCCGGGGCTGGAATCTTGAAGGCCTCCTCCCCTGACGAGCTTGTCGGCAGACCGGTAAAACAGATCGTCCACCCGGACCGCTGGGAGAGCTCAAACGACAGGATCCGCAGGATGATGGAGGGGGAAAAGGGGCTTTATCCGGTGGAGGACCGGTATGTAAGGCTTGATGGAAAACCGATCGATGTCACCGTGATGGCGACCCCTCTCTATTACAAGGGAAAGCCTGCGGTCCAGGTGGTGGTACAGGACATCACCGAAAAAAAACAGGCGGAATGGGAGCTCAAGGCGAGAAGTGAAGTGGACAGGATCTTTTTAAACTGCACAGACGGCGAAATTTACAAAAAACTTCTCAACCTGGTGCTGGATACCACGGAAAGCCAATACGGCATTTTCGGGTTTGTGAATGAAAAAAACGAATGGGTATGCCCCGCCCTCACCCGGGACATCTTTGATGGGTGCCGGATGGCTGACAAGGACGTGGTGTTCTCCCATGACAGCTGGGCAGGGATCTGGCGCAAGGCCATGACGGAAAAGCGGCCGATCTATAAAAACCGGGATTTTTGTTTACCTGAAGGGCATATCATACTTAAAAACGCCATGGATGTTCCAGTGGTCTACAATGATGAGCTTGTGGGCAATTTTCTGGTAGGCCATAAGGAATCAGGGTACGAAGAAAGGCATAAAAAGCTCCTGGAAGTCATAGCAGAGCATTTGGCCCCTCTTTTGAAAACAAGGCTGGATATCGACAAAGAGGCAAGTCAGAGAAGGATCGCCGAGGAAAAGTACCGCCACGCCCAGAAGATGGAATCCATCGGCAGCCTTGCAGGAGGGATCGCCCACGACTTCAACAACATCCTGTCCGCGATTCTGGGTTATACCCAGCTTGCTATGGATGAAATGGACAGGGACGGCCAGGTGTATAAGGATCTTTTGGAAGTGTACAACGGGGTGGAGCGGGCCAGGAAACTCGTGCAGCAGATTCTCGCCTTCAGCAGGGAGCGCGAGCAAAAGGACGCTCCCATACAGCTCGAGCCCGTGGTCAAGGAGGCCCTCAAGTTTTTACGTTCAACCCTGCCCTCGTCGGTGGATCTTTCTGAAAATATTGAACCCGAACTTGCCAATGTGATGGCCGATCCCACCCGGATTCACCAGATCATCATGAATCTTTGCACAAACGCGGCCCATGCCATGCAGGAAAAGGGCGGAACACTGACGGTGGACCTTTCCGAAGTATCCCTTGATCCGGATGCCGCAGGCACCCACCCGGACCTTGAACCGGGAGATTATGTAAGGGTCACGGTAAGTGACACAGGCCACGGGATCGATCCTGCTTCCCTGCCCAGGATCTTCGACCCGTATTTCACCACCAAGAGCAGAGGGGACGGCACCGGCCTCGGCCTTTCCACGGCCTACGGTATCGTAAAATCATGCAAAGGGGCCATCACGGTCTACAGCGAACCCGGAAAGGGGACCGTGTTCAGAGTGTACCTGCCTGCGATCCGCGGACGGGTGAAACAGGATGAAAACCGGCAGGAGTATATTCCCGGCGGAGACGAGCGGATCCTGATGGTGGATGACGAACCCGCGATTGCGGAACTCGGCCAGCGGATGCTGGCCCAGTTGGGGTACAAGGCGGAATACAGGACCGACCCCCGTGACGTACTCGAATTTTTCAAAATCGACCCGGACCGGTTCGACCTGGTGATCACGGACCTGACCATGCCCGGCATGACAGGAGACCGCCTGGCAGCTGTACTGGCTGAGATCCGGCCGGACATTCCCGTGCTCTTTTGCACCGGATTCAGTGAACACAAGATCGCCGATGGTGCCGGCAAGGCCGCAAAAATCGAGGTTGTACAAAAGCCTTTTCTCAAATCAGAGCTTGCCGCCGCAGTTAGAATGGCCATTGACAGGAGGACTGAATGACACTCCACATGAACAGAGAGGATGATTATGGAAAAATATCAACATGTTTCAGACAAATGGCATGTTCTGGTGGTTGATGATGAGGAACCGGTGAGGAACAACTTAAAAAGAACCTTTCCGGCACAATCCGTGTGGCCGCCTCCACGGTTGAACACAGGGACCCGGACACCTCCGGCCATCAGCAGGGGGTGGCTGACCTTGCAAGGGGCATCTCGGAAAAGATGGGGAATCCGGAAGGGATTTGCGAAGGGGTGTACTGGGCCGGAGTTATCCATGACATTGGAAAAATCGCCATACCCGCTGAAATCCTAAGCAAACCCACCAGGTTGACGGAACAGGAGTTCAACCTGATCAAGGCCCATCCCCGGACGGGGTTTGATATTTTAAAGCAGACCGACTTTCCATGGCCGGTTGCGGAAGTTGCGTATCAGCACCATGAGCGGCTGGACGGGACCGGGTATCCCAGGGGGCTCAAGGGAGAGGAAATCCTTAGGGAGGCGAAAATCATCGCAGTGGCCGACACCGTCGAGGCCATGACCAACCACCGGCCCTACCGTCCCGCCCTGGGGGTCGAGGCGGCCCTGGAGGTGATAAAAAAGGACAAGGGCCGGCTCTACGATCCCGCTACGGCAGAGGCCTGCCAGACTCTTTTTGACTAGGACGAGTTCCGGTTCGGCAGATAGACCGCCGGTTCGAAATTCGATATCCGGCTTTTGGCATCAGGTGCACCGGGTTGTTCGCTACATGTTCAGACGGTCTCGAATCCATGCGGGGTCCCGGCGACAGTCAATAATCGCGTGAATCTTTATCTCATCTCCTGAAACGGTATAATAAATTGCAAAAGGAAATCTTTCTGACAACATCCGCCGATAATTCTTGTGGACGATTCGATGTATACCCGTATACAACACAAGCGACTCAACGTCTGAGTAAATGCAATCCAGGAAATATACACCAAGTCCAGGTGCTTGATTCTCATAGAAATTGTACCCTTCAACAAGATCATCTTCCGCTTGGTCAATGATGTGAATTTTCATGAGATCCTATCAGCTATCCGTTTTTTTGCGGTTTCCCAGTCCACGAATGTTGCCTTGCCTTCTTTGACTAGCTTTTCTCGTTTGTCCAAAATGTCTTTGTGCCATTGAGGAACCGGAATCTGGTTTTGATTACGACAAAGATCACTCCAAAGCTCTTCCATGACTTGGAGCTTCTCCTTTACCGTCATTTGTTCAAGTGGAAGCGTTGGCATATTATTTCCTCCTTTTGGAATTTAATGGGTTCCATGGTGATTTATAACACAAAATCGGGTGCCACCATACAGAATTCAAGCGCAAACATGTTTTACTCTGCTGTATCAATATCATAGTTGCTCCGAAAACGGCCGTTATTAGTACAGAACGGCGGACCGGAACGTATCGATCCCCATTTTGTCCACCATGAACCCGAGGCGCTCGCGTTTGGAATTTTGCCGGTAAAAATCCACCACTTTTTTAACGGTTTCTTCTGCCGCCTCGGATGACAGGCCTTCGGTCAGCACGTCCGCAAGCCTCGGCCGGGCCGATCCCATGCCCCCGACCATCACGGTCCAGCCTTCTTTTGTGCCGTAAAGGGAGACATCCTTGATGCAGTTTTCAGCGCACTGGACCTTGCACCCGCTGACCCCTATTTTCATTTTGCTGGGAAGTTTCATGCCGTGGTAGACCCGATCCAGTTTCATCCCCATTTCAAGGCTGTCCTGCTGCCCGAGCCGGCAGAAGGTGGTGCCGGGACAGGCTTTGACGCTTCGGACACACAGGCCCACGGCATGGCCCGGGCCCATTCCGAGGGCCTCCCATACCTCATCCACCTTATCCTCCTCAATCCCGACAATGGCAATCCGGGCGGCACTGGTGATTTTCAGGGCGGATACGTTGAAATTTTCCGCCACGTCCGCTATTTTTCGCAAAAGCTCGGGTGCCACCACGCCG
>JAIPEK010000038.1 GCA_021737205.1 Desulfarculaceae bacterium | reverse complement strand
TCAAGCAGATGCACCCGAAGTTCTTCCGCATCCGTTTCTTTCAAGCGAATACACATGAAATAGCCGGAATTGAAAGGATATACATCCCATGCCTCCTGAAAACGGACCTGTTGAAGTACTGCCTTAACCTTCAAAGCCCGGCTTTTCAAAATCTGGAACTTCTCTTCTTTCTCTTTCGAATAAGTATCGCTCTTCATGGCCTGCAAAAGCAGGGACTGGCTCAAATGAGAAGCATTGGATACAGCCCCGCGGATGGCGCCGGCCGTCTTTTTTTCAAGGGCTTGATGAGCCGCTTCGGCGCCATGCTCTCCTGTAATGGCGTACGTAATGAATCCGACACGGAAACCCCATACAAAATCCTCTTTTGTGGCGCCGTCGAGTTTCACAGCAAGGATGCGTTTGTGGATTCCGGACAGTTTTGCAAAGAGGGACTCTTTCATTGCCTCATTTTCGTAAAAAAGCCCGAAGTAGGCATCATCGCAGGCAGCAATGATGTTGGTGCCCTTATCTGCGGCCCGGGTCAATATGTCGATGATCCGGGCCGCCTCGGCTTGAGTGGCGGAATATCCGCTGGGATTATGGGGAAAATTGAAAATCAGGACAATTTTTTGGTGAACGGCTGAAAATTCACGGACCGATTTTTCCAGCGAATCGAGATCAAGGGCGGAAAGTTCCGGGTTGAAAGTCTGATAATGTTGAATGTCCGCCCCTTTCCGAACATTCAGGCTCATGTTGTAGTTGCCCCACATCATGTCAGGGAGCAACACCGGGTCACCCGGATCGATCCAGACATCCGCAAAAGTGCTGATGCTGTGAGTGACACCGCAGGTGACAACAGGGAGGCTGATATCTTTCCCCTGGAGGGCGGGATTTTTTCGTTGAATTTCCTGTTTCCATCGTTCCCTCAGTTCCGGCTTGCCGAACGAAGGGGCGTAAGGCAGATATTCATCAGGGGGCAGGTCCTTGATCTTCGAGGTGATACTTTCAAGCCCCATGACTTGCCCTGCCTGTTTTGCAATACCGATCGTGGCATTGATCCGATGGGCCTTTTGTTTCGCCTCTGCACTCTGGCTTAAGATCCCTTTCGGGAAGAAAAGGGTTTTGCCCATATCCGAAAGCATTTCATACACATGCGGATTGGCGGACTCAATCGTTTGGTTCAGCTCATCTGCAATGGGGTTCATACGCATGGATTCCTATTATATAGTAATCGATTGGACATACAAGTATCCCTGTACAGTATTGTTAACTTTCCGGTCAAGTATTATTTTCAGGATTACTCCCTGCGGGATGGAGATGATCCATCCCGCAGGGAAATCGGTAGGATGGTAAATTATTTTCGCTTGGATGCTTTTATCGGATTTACTTTCTGCTTTTTACCGGCAGTTTCCACCTTGATGTGGGTGGCAATGTTACAGTTTCCATTTTTCCATTTCACCGCCGGATCAGGTGAGGCAGTGCAGTATCTGCCGTTTCCGTATTCTCTGATCCTGGTGCATCCCTCGCATGATTCGACCACCGGTTGACAGCTTCCGCCGTTGTAAGTACAACCGGTTGACGCCATGAACACGCAGTCTTCACCTTCCTTTACAGTTGCACACATCATAATTCAGATCCCCCTTTACAAATAATCAATAAACACAAAACGTGTTTCCTTTATAAAATCTCAAGTTCAAAAACCAACAAAAAAGTTGGATATAATACCATGATTTTTTTATCAGTCAATGAAAACTTACAATGGAATACGAATTGAATTTACCAGGGATTCTTATTCTTTGAATTCAGCCGATTCTTTCAATGTCAAAAAACAGATTTTTTCCGGCAAGCGGGTGGTTCGCATCAATTGTGACTTCGGCTTCACCGACTTCCACGATGGTCGCAATGATGGGTTTCCCGCTGTTCTGGTCCATCAACTGAATGGTCAGGCCGGGTTCCGGAGTCAGATCTTCCGGGAACTGTCCCCTGTCGATATTGACAACCATTTCTTCCATCCGGTTGCCATACCCTTTTTCAGGAGGAACCTCGACATTTTTTTTGTCACCGACGGACATTCCGATTACTGCGTCGTCAACCCCTTCGATCATCTGGCCTTCACCGGCTGTGAATTCGAGAGGTTCTTTTTCCTCGGAAGAATCGAAAACCGTCCCGTCTTCAAATTTTCCCGTATAATTGATCTTAATTGTATCACCTTGGTTGGCCTGAGACATAACTACTCCTTTACCATTAAAAATTTGAAGCGCAAAGCTTCATTTGTTCCACAAACAGGCTTATCAACTATTGAAAAGCATTTATTGATTTAAGCTGAAAAATGATGGATGACAGGAATTATCAACAGATCAAGATGCGACTTAAACATGTCCGCTTTTCAAAGATAAGTTCCGTCAGCATGCCATAAGTAGGCCCGGAATGTCAATGCCATTAAAAAATCCGCTTTCAGATTTTTGCATTGAATTTCCATGTGTTGATTTTTACCGAATTATAATGGATAATAGCCAAACTCAGGAAAAATTCGCAGACATCCGCAACAAAAATTATACATGTAATAAACAAATGGAACAACCATGATCATAGATGAGGCAATAGAGGTATTAAAAACCGAGGCACAAAGTATCCTGGACCTGACCCGCTGTATTGACGAGTCCTTTGAAAAAGCCGTGGAACTGATCTGCGCGTCCGGGGGCCGGGTAATCGTATCGGGAATCGGAAAATCGGGCCTGATCGGCAGAAAAATCGTGGCCACCCTGTCCAGCACCGGCACACGGGCTTTGTTTCTTCATCCGGTGGAAGCGGTACACGGGGATCTTGGCAATGTAACCGGTCAGGATGTGTTCCTGGCCATTTCAAACAGCGGGGAGACCGAAGAACTGAATCAGCTTTTGCCGACGATCAGGGAATTCGGGTGCCCGATTGTATCTTTTACCGGCAATCCGGAATCATTCATGGCCCGCGCCAGTGATATCGTGATCAACACCGGCGTGAAAAAAGAAGCCTGCCCGCTGGGGCTGGCACCGACATCGAGCACGACCGCCCAGCTTGCCATGGGGGATGCACTGGCTGTTGTGCTGATCAACAAAAAACAGTTTAAAAAGGTGGACTTCCAAAAATCCCACCCCGGCGGAATGCTTGGGCAGAGGCTGTCTTTAAAGGCACGGGAAATTATGTTTTCAACAAAACAGTCTCCAGCGGTGCCCGTTGGAACCGCAATGACCGATGCCATTACAGAGGTGGAAAAATACAGAATGGGAGCGGTTTTCATTCTTGATGCGGATCACAGGCTATGCGGTATTATTACGGACGGAGACATCCGGCACATGGTGGCAAAGGCAGACACCGGTTTTTCAGCCATGAACGTCGAGACCGCCATGACCCGATCCCCCCTCAACATCTCGGAAGATTCCTTTCTTTATGAGGCCCTTAACCTGATGGAAAAAAATCAGATCACCGTACTGCCGGTGGTGGATCATGACGGCCGTTTCCAGGGCATGCTGCATCTGCATGACATTCTCGGCAAAGGAGAATTTAAATTCAACGGAGGTGGAAAGTGAACCCGGACCAGATTTGCACAGACATCCATACCCTCGGAGAAGCCAAGATATCATCCCCGCTCATAAAATCCACCGGAGCCAGATTTTCCAAGCGCTTTATAACCGACCAAAGAAGGGTGCTGATCCAGACGGAGACCGAAAAGGTGATGGATAAATCGATTACAGTAGAGGACATGCCGAGCTTTGAGCGGGCGGGGCCGAGGGAAAAAATCTTTTTCGATCCCAGCAAGGTCAAGTGCGCCATCACCACATGCGGCGGGCTGTGCCCGGGACTTAACGATATCATCCGCTCCATAGTGCTCGAACTGTATCATTGCTACAAAGTCAAAAACATTTACGGCATACGGTATGGTCTGGAAGGATTCATCCCGGAATACGGCCACGACCTCATGGATCTCAATCCCGGGTCTGTCTCGGGAATTCAGGACATGGGGGGAACCATCCTGGGATCTTCCAGAGGGGCCCAGGATATCAGCCTTGTGGTGGACTGCCTCGAGAGGATGAATATCGGTATTCTCTTCATGGTCGGTGGAGACGGCACCCTGATCGCTTCCAAAATGATTGCCGAGGAGATTGAAGCACGGAATCTGAAAATCAGTATTGTAGGGATCCCGAAAACCATTGACAACGACATTCACCTGGTTTCCAAATCCTTTGGTTTCGACACGGCGGTGGACGTTGCCACAAACGCCATAAAAGGAGCCCACAACGAGTCGGAAGCCTACCCCAACGGTGTCGGACTTATAAAGCTCATGGGACGGCACTCCGGATTTCTGGCGGCCACAACAGCCCTTGCCCAGCAGGATGCCAATTTTGTGCTGATACCGGAAATCGATATTGACCTGTACGGGGAAAACGGTTTTCTTTCCGGGCTTGAAAAGCGTATCATGCAACGGAAACATGCCGTGATCATTGTAGCGGAAGGAGCGGGGCAAAACTATTTCGACAGCCGGGAAAAAGAGTATGATGCCTCCGGCAACCTCAAACTCCGTGATATCGGCATTTTTCTCAGGGAAAAGATCATCGAGTGGTTCGAACAAAAGAATATGCAGCTGTCACTGAAATACATCGATCCGAGTTATATGATCCGGAGTCTTCCGGCAAATGCAAACGACAGTGTTTTCTGCGGGCTCCTGGGAAGGGATGCGGTGCATGCCGGCATGGCCGGGAAAACCAAACTTCTGATCAGCTTCTGGAACAACAACTATGTCCATATCCCAATGGATGCTTCCGCAGGCATGCGAAAGTATGTGGATCCCAATGGAAAACTGTGGCAGTCCGTTCTGGAAGCAACGGGTCAGCAGGATTTTTTCATTCCCGGTGAGCCGAAGACCTGATTTCGATGAAATCATTCCCCTTAATGGTCAGATAAAAAAGCTCTTTGTGAAGATCCCCTTTCCGGTCAAAATAGGTTTTCCCTGTGGCCCCGTTAAACACCATGCCGCCTGCAAGGTAGTCCCGCAGGCCTTTCCTTGATTTAATCGATTCATCAAGAAGACTTTCCAGTACAATCGAAGCGGAGTCATATGCCACCGCTTCAATAAATCCGGGCGGTTTCCCGTAAAGGCTCTCGTAATCCCGGGCAAAATGCCTTGCTTTTGAATTCACCCGGCTTTCCGGATAAAAGCCCGAGGTGATCACGGCATTGTCCGTGTACCCGGCTGCGTTTTCCACAAGGCTTTTGTCATGCCAGAGATTCGTACCCAGAAGCACCACATTTTCAATGTCATGAAACGCAAGCTGAGGGAGTATCATGCTGACTTTTGCAGAGGAATCAGGTATAAAGACCGCCTGAAAATCCAGCCTGAATTTCACCTTCCCGTCTTCTTTTGTCCCTCTTGCTCCTTTCCGGGCATCTTCCTGTTGCCGCTGCTGCTCTTTTTCCCGTTCCTTTGCTTCATCCTTGTCTTTGTCTTTGACCAAAAGGATGTTTTCATACTGATCCGGGTTCTCTTTTATAAAATCCGGGATCCCGTAAAACTCCCCTGTTATCTTTTCAAGGCTCTCGGAAAAATCAGTTTGTTCCGGGCCGTATGACTCTACCCCTCTGACTTGCCCACCGTACTCTTTCACCATCTTCCAGAAAAGGTCCATATAAGTCTTTCCGTACTCATCCTCCGGGTATAAAATGGCGAAGTTCCGAATACCGAGCCGATAAAATGCATACGAGGCGAGCCCTCTGGCCTGAAGCCGTGGGGTTAAAAAATTGGAAAACAGAAACGATTTTTCCGCCGTATTCAATTTTTTCTGGGTCATGGCGATCATGGGGATCTCCTTTTCTTCGGCCACCCTTCCCGCGGTTCTGGCTGTGCCCATCGGACCGATCAGGGCGGCGACCCCCATATCCGACAGCTCCTTTGCGCATGAAAGTGCCTGACTCTTACTCGAGCCGGTATCTTTTATGACAATCCGGACCCGGCGCTCCGGATTGTTCTTTCTGAAATCTTTTACAGCACATGCAATTCCGTTCATGGCCCTTTTCCCGAAAAACGAATATTTCCCGGTCAACGGCAGCAGGCAACCGATAAGTTCTCTATTAAATCCGGATTTCTCAATGATCCATTTCAACTCGGCTGCATCCTGGGCAAGGGGATGTTCCGGATATTGCTCTTCAAAAGTTTCAACCGTCCGCAATGCGTCTTTATAGTTCTTATCCAGCGCAAGGTTGAGTGCCAGCCGGTATAGGACCAAAGGGCGCGGGATAAACAGATCTTCGGTCCGGGAAAGTTCCCGGAGTGTTGAAGTCTCGGCCCGTGCCATAAGCTCCCTGACGCTTTCCAACAACTTGTTCTTCTCGGATTCGGATGCAAGGCCCAGGGCTTTGTTGTAAAAAACCAGGGCCTCCCGTATATCTCCTGCCTGTATGAACTTACGGGCCTCTCTTACAAGAACTTCATAAAGAGTGTTTTTTTTCTCAGCCGGTTTCTTTTCAGTTTCCTTGGCCGCTTTTTCAGCAACCTGTTCTTTTTCTTTTATCTCTACTTTCTCCGGTCGCTTTTCGGCACAGGAGACAAAAGTCAAAACTGAAAGAATTGTCACAAAAAAAGTCAGAACACTGGTTTTCATCGAAAGGTTGTATTTCATAAACTCAAATTCAGTAAAAAGTTTCCGTCTGTACGTCCAACGTCAAAATTAGAACAATATATAGAAATTACAGAATATGTCAAAATTTTCATCCAAGAAATTCATCGATCCTTTTCCAGGCATCCTCCAGTTCAGAAGGGGAAAGCCAGAGCAGACTTTTTTCCTTTGAAAACCAGGTAAACTGGCGTTTTGCAAATCTGCGGGTATCCCGTTTCAAGGTTCGCACGGTTTCTTCAAAATCGTTTTTCCCTTCAAGGTACTCGTTTATGTGCCGGTACCCGATGGACTGCATCGATTTCAGATCCCCTGAATATCCCATTTTCAGCAGGTTTTTCACCTCGTCCGTCAAACCGGAGGCAATCATTTCATCCACCCTGCGGTTGATTCTTTCATACAAAAGCCCGCGGTCCATGCAGAGTCCTATTTTCATACAGTCATACCGCAAATCTTCAAAATTATGATTTTTAAGAAAATTCGACTTGACCGTGCCGGTGCTCTCAAATACTTCCAGCGCCCTTGTCACCCGGAACGTATCATTCGGGTGTATGGTTTCGGCAAGCTGCGGGTCGATTTCAGCAAGCCTTCCGTGGAGCCATTCGGCGCCCCGGGTATCGAGTTCACGCTCAAGCCTTTCCATAACAGCCGGGTCCGGGCTCCTCCGGCCGTAGAGGCCATGCACGAGAGCTCTTATGTAAAGCCCTGTTCCGCCGGCCACGATAGGGATCTTCCCTCTTTCGGTGATGTCCTGTATCGCCCGGTCCGCCTCCCTGATGTATGCCGCCGCGTCAAACGGTTCATCCGGATCGGCAATATCGATCAAATGGTGCTTTGCAAGTGCCTGCTCTTCTTTATCCGGCTTGGCCGTACCGATATTCATGTACCGGTATATCTGCATGGAACCGGCTCCGACGATTTCTCCGTCAAACCGTTCGGCCGCCCGGACGGCGAAACCGGTTTTTCCGATTCCGGTGGGCCCTGCAATCACGACTATCTTGGTTTTCATCATATTTATTGTTGTACTATTTTTTCATATATTCTATTTATTATTGATTAACACAATTTTATATGATTTAAAATCGTATAAAAATTGATTTTGATGAAAACTTTCTATATTTTAGGGTTTTGTGTTGAATCACAACTACCTATGTATCTGTTCTTTTGAAAACAAACAGGAGATTTTGCTATGGGCAACAATGTAACAGGATCGGTAGCGGTAATAGGTGGCGGAATATCCGGCATGCTCTCTGCTCTTGATTTGGCGAACTCGGGTTACTATGTCTATCTTGTGGAGAAAGGCCCGGCCATAGGCGGCGTTATGGCCCAGCTGGACAAGACGTTTCCAACCAACGACTGTGCAATGTGAATTATAGCTCCTACACTGGTCGAGGTCGGCCGGCATTTAAACATTGAATTGCTCACACTTTCAGAGCTTATCGATGTCAAAGGAGAAAAGGGGAATTTCGAGATCGACATACTCAAAAAACCGAGATATGTGGATCTGGATCTGTGTATCGGGTGCGGCGCATGTGCGGAAAAATGCCCAGGCAAGGCGGATGACGAATACAACGAGGACCTTGTAAAAAGGAAATCAGTCTATGTGGAATACGCTCAGGCCGTACCGCTCAAATATAGGATTGACCCGGAAACCTGTTTGAAGCTCACCAAGGACAAGTGCGGCAACTGTGAAGAGGCCTGCCCCACATCCGCCATCAATTTCGACGACAAAGAGGAAACCGTGACCATAAAAACGGGCTCCATTATCCTGTCCCCGGGATACAAACCCTTTGATCCGTCCCAATTTGACAATTACCAGTATTCAAATTATCCCAACGTGGTCACGGCAATGGAGTTTGAACGGATACTTTCGGCCACCGGCCCCACCATGGGCCATATTACAACGATGCCCAAAGTTCCGGTGAACCCGAAAAAGAAAAAAGACAAAGAACTTGCAGCCTACAGGAAAGATCCCAAGAAGATTGCGTGGTTCCAGTGCGTGGGCTCCAGGGATATCAACAAATGCGACAACGCCCACTGCAGCTCGGTCTGCTGCATGTACGCGGTAAAAGAGGCGATCATATCCAAAGAGCATGCCGGAGACGAGCTCGACTGCTCGATCTTTTTCATGGACATGCGGACACCTGGCAAGGATTTTGAAAAATACTACAACAACGCGCAGGAAAAACACGGCATCAACTTTATCCGTTCCAGGGTCCATTCGGTCACCGAAGTACCCGGCACCCACGACCTTGAAGTGGTTTATGCGGATGAAGCAGGTGAGATACAAAAAGAAATCTACGACATGGTCGTGCTCTCTGTAGGGCTTGAAATCCCGGAAGAGACCCGGAACCTGGCGGAAAAACTGAATATTGAAATGTCGCCCGGAGGTTTCTGCAACACTTCCACGTTCGATCCGGTATCCAGCTCGGTGGACGGAATTTATGTGGCAGGTGCGTTCAACCGGCCCCAGGACATTCCGCAGTCCGTACTCGATGCCAGTGCGGCCGCATCCGCGGCAGGCGACGACCTGAGCCCGGCCCGAAACACTTTAACCAAGAAGCTGGAGGAGGTTCCCCGGATCAACGTGGTGGGTGAACGTCCGAGAATCGGCGTGTTTATCTGCGACTGCGGCTCCAACATCAAAGGGGTTGTCGATTGCGCGCATGTGACGGAATACGCCAAGACACTTCCTTATGTGGAGTTTGCAGACGAGCCCATGTTTGCCTGCAGCCAGGACACCCAGGACAAAATGGTGGAATACATCAAGGAAAAGAATCTCAACCGGATAGTGGTGGCAGCATGTACGCCCAAAACCCATGAGCCGCTGTTCCAGGAAACCCTTGAAAATGCCGGACTGAACAAATATCTCTTTGAAATGACCAACATCCGGAACCATGACTCGTGGGTGCACAAAAACAACCCGGACATGGCCACGAAAAAAGCAAAGGATCTTGTTCGCATGGCGGTTTCCAAGGCTGCTCTTTCCGAACCGCTCAAAGAGGAAAAAATCCCCATGGACGAGAGGGTAATGGTCGTAGGCGGGGGAATGGCCGGAATTTCAGCCGCCCGCAGCCTGTCCGCCCAAGGGTATGAGGTCCATATCATAGAAAAGCAGGATCGGCTTGGCGGAGAAGCCTTGAAGCTCCATAAAACACCCAAAGGCGAGGATATCCAGAAAAAGCTCAAATCCATTGCCGAAGATGTCAATGCAAACGACAATATCAAGGTTCACCTGAACACGACCATCGAGAGTACGGACGGTTTTGTCGGGAACTTCAAGTCCCGCATCACAGAAAACGGTGATTCAAGTGAAATTGAATACGGTGCCGCCGTTCTGGCCACCGGAGCCACAGCCCATGAACCGGATGAGTATGGCTTCGGCATGGACGACAGGGTCGTTACTTCGCTTGATCTGGACCGAATGCTCATTGAAAACAGCGCCGAGCTGGACAAAATGAATTCAGCAACTTTTATCCAGTGCGTGGGTTCAAGAGATACGAACCGGCCGTACTGTTCAAAAATATGCTGTACCCATTCGGTTCACAACGCAATCGAACTGAAGACCCGCAAGCCGGATATGGACGTCTTTATACTCTACAGGGATATCCGCACGTACGGAGAGAACGAGCTTCTTTACAAACAGGCAAGAGATTTGGGTGTGATCTTTATCCGGTACGACCTTGAAAACAAGCCGGATGTCAGGACGGAAAACGGCAGTCTCGTTATTAAAGCAAGAGACCACGTCCTGGGACAGCCCCTTGAAATTGAATCCGACCTTCTGGTACTTGCCACGGCTATCGTGCCGAGAAAAGATGAAAAGCTGGCCAACTTCTTCAAAGTCCCTCTCAACGAAGAAGGATTCTTTGTGGAAAAACATGCCAAGCTCGGGCCTGCGGAATTTGCAACCGACGGCGTTTTCATCTGCGGTTCCGGCCACTATCCCAAACCGCTGGATGAAGCGATCACCCAGGGCAAGGCAGCGGCTTCCCGCGCGCTGACGCTTCTGGGTAAAAAGGACAACCTGTTCACAAGCGGCACCGTGGCCCTTGTGGATCAGGAAAAATGCAGTTCGTGCGGTGTATGTGTGGCCATATGCCCGTATTCGGCCCCCTCATTTCTCGAAGAAGGCCGATACAGCGGGAAAGCGGAAATAAACCCGGTTCTTTGCAAGGGCTGCGGCTTGTGCGTCGCCTCGTGCAGATCCGGCGCCCTTCACCTGAAAGGGTTCAACACCGATCAGATCTTTTCACAGATATTTGCTCTGGATGAAGTCGTATAAAGGAGACTGGAATTATGCCTGACAAAGATATAAAAATTGTAAGTTTTCTCTGCAACTGGTGCAGTTATGGCGCAGCAGACCTTGCCGGGGTCAGCCGGCTGGAATATCCGGCCGATATCCGGGTCATCCGGATCCCCTGTTCCGGGCGGATGAGTCCGAAATTCGTTTTGTCCGCGTTCAGGGAAGGAGCGGATGCCGTCTGGGTTTCCGGTTGACATCCTGGAGAATGTCATTACCTGGATGGTAATTATTATGCAAGAAGAAAATTCGCTCTCATGGGCAACCTTATTGAACATATCGGCATTGAAAGGGAAAGGATCCATTTTTCCTGGATATCTTCGGCCGAAGCAACCAAGTTTGTGGACGTGGTCAAAGATATTACCGAAAAGGTAAGAGCCCTTGGCCCCAATGAAAAATTCAAAAAAATCTACAATTAAAGGTCAGCTTATGGATACATACACGGAAAAAATCAGGAGCATAGCCGGCAGCCTTCTCAAAGAGGGGAAGGTGGACAGGGTAATCGGCTATAAAAAGGGCTCCATACCCATGGCCACCAACCCGTTCGCCGCCCGGACCGTGGAACAGGCCCGAGAACTTGTCTTCAACAGCACCTGCGTGATGAACCTTGCCAACTATATCACGGACAGCAGCGAGACAATCGCTGTTGCGGCGAAAGGCTGCGATTCCAGGAACATTGTCACCCATATCGTGGAAAACAAAATCAAAAGGGATCAGGTGTATATCATCGGCGTCCCCTGCTCCGGCATGGTGGACAAAAGACGGATCATAGAGGAATTCGGGAGCGATTTGACTGAATTTTCGGAAAACGGGGATGAGATCTCTGTGAAATCCCTTGATAAAGAGGAGGTTCTTAAAAAGCAGGACTATCTGAGAGATTGCTGCACCACATGTATCAAACCGAACCCGGTGGTTTATGACGAACTTGCAGGAGAGCTTGTGCCGGAACCTGAGGTGAAAAACCGGTTTGCATCCGTGGAAAAAATCGAAGCCATGGACCCGGATGAAAAATATCAGTATTTTACCGACCTTACCGCTGACTGCATTCGGTGTTATGCCTGCAGGAATGCATGCCCGATCTGCTACTGCCCCACCTGTTTTGTAGACGAATCCGGGCCCCAGTGGGTGGGAAAGGGACAAAACGAAACCGACATCCAGACCTTTCACTTTCTGAGGGCTTTTCACTGTGCGGGCAGATGCACCGACTGCGGCGCATGCGAAGAAGCATGCCCCATGGGTATCAAAGTGAGGGAGTTTACCAAAAAACTCAACAAGGACACCTCAGAGCTCTTTGGCTGGGATGCGGGACTTGATCAAACCAAACGGCCGCCCCTGGATACGTATAGTCCGGAAGATCCTGATGATTTTATCAAGTAAATGAAAAAGGGAATACACTATGAATGTGGTAAAAATAGATAAAAACAGATTCGAGCAGGGCATTGACCAAGCGAGGGCTGAATACCGGCTCTTCGGGCCTGCAAAAGACAAGGACCGTCATACCATAAGGCAGCTCGGCAAAGATGAGTACCCGGATATGGCGTACTCCGATTCCGTTCTCTCCGCCAAATCGGTACTGTTCCCACAGACGGAAAAAATGTTGTATGCAACGTTTGAGGAATCCGATCCGGATCACCATACAATGAAGCGGGTGGAAGCGGATTATTCCCCGCGAGCGGTAATCGGAATCCGGCCGTATGATGCAAAAGCGATGGAAATTCTGCATCTGAATTTTGACAACGGTGATTATCGGGATCCGTATTTCTGCGATGCACTGGAAG
>JAIPEK010000037.1 GCA_021737205.1 Desulfarculaceae bacterium | reverse complement strand
AGTATCGTGTATACGCCCAGCGCGCCTGTAGCACCGGTAAGCGGCGCTCCCCTGACAAACATTTCTTTTATGGCATCGATCACGTCGTCCACGGTTTCAAGGTCCGCCACCACGAACCGGTGGGGCAGTTGCCGCTGGTCGATCACTTTGATGCAGCCTGCGTCTTTGTCAAACCATATGGGCCGGCCAGCGGTTGTCGGGTTTGTCATTGATTCTGCTCCTTTACAAAAAGATCCACGATTTGAAACCGGTTCACATCCACAAGCCCCTTGTCTGTGATTTTAAGCTCCGGGATTACCGGCAGTGCCAGAAAACCGAGCGCCATGAACGGGTCGCTCAGGGGACAGCCCAAGCTTCTCGCCGCCCGGATCACCGATTTCATCCGTTCCTCGACCTCTTTCACGGGAAGATCGGTCATAAGTCCGGCGATCTCCAGGGGCAGCGTTTGCAAAATTTCACCGTCCAGAGCCACGGCAAATCCCCCTTTCATTTCAACCACCTTTCGCACGGCTTTGTGCATGTCCCGGTCATTGGTCCCGGCGGTGACTATGTTGTGGGAATCATGGGCCACACTGGAGGCAAGCGCACCTTTGGAAAGGCCCAGGCCCCGGACGAATCCTATGCCTGTGCCCGCCTTCCCGGCGTACCGTTCAATCACCGCAATTTTAGCCATGTCCCGTTCCGGGTCGGCCACAGCCAGGCCGTTCTGCACGGAAGGGGGCAAAAGGGTGTTTTGGGTGACGACCTGGTCGGAGATGACCTCGATGACCCGGACCTTTCCGGGCTGTGCCGGGATTTCAAGGTCGATGTCCCTGCCGTCCAGATGCATGACTTCAAGGGAAGGGGAAGAAGAGGCTTCAGAGTCGTCTGCGCAGTAGACCCCGTTTCGTGCCGCAAGGATGCCGTTTGCGTATACCTCCCCGGGCCTGAAATCTTCAAGGCTGTCTGTGACGATGAAGTCGGCCCGGCGTCCCGGCGCCACTGCCCCGGCATCATGAAGCCGGTAATGATCGGCACACGTGATGGTGCCCATCTGAATCGCCCGGACCGGATCGAGTCCTTTGGCCACTGCGCGGCGGATGATATGGTCCACATGCCCCTGGGTGAGGATTTCTTCCGGGTGCCGGTCGTCGGTGCACCACATCATGCGGCGGGCCGTGTGTTCGTCAATCACGGGAAACAGGTCGTCAAGATTCTTGGCGCAGGTCCCTTCCCTGATCATGATATGCATTCCGCACTCCAGTTTTTCCTTTGCCTCTTCCGGGCGGGTGCATTCATGATCTGTGGAGATCCCGGCCCGGACATACGCATGCAGATCCTCTCCGGTAAGCCCGGGAGCATGGCCGTCCACGGGTTTCCGCGCTCTGAGGGCCAGATCGATCCGGGAGAGGATTTCCGGGTCCTGGTGAATGACGCCGGGAAAGTTCATCATCTCGCCCAAAGCTGCGATCCGCGGGTGGTGGATGATCTCTTCCATGTCCTTTGCCGTTATTGCGGCGCCGGCGGTTTCCATGTGGGTGGCGGGCACACAGGACGGAAGGGCGAAACAGATGTTCAAAAGCTGGTCTTCCGCTGCATCGATCATGTACCGGATCCCGTCGAGCCCGGCTACATTTGCGATTTCGTGGGGGTCTGCGATGCAGGTGGTGGTGCCGCAGGCCAGCACCGCTTTTGCAAACCGTGCAGGCGGAACCATCGAGCTTTCGATGTGCACGTGTGCATCCAGAAGTCCCGGCACCATGTACCGGTTTTCAAGGTCCACCGTCTTTTGGGCCGGATACGGTCCGAATCCCTGGAAAAAACCGTCTTTTACAGCCACTTCCCGCTGGATGATCCGGCCGGTGAACACATCCACCACCCGGGCGTTGATAAAAAGAACATCCGCTTGTCCGTTCATGGCATTCATTTTCCTTTTTTATATGAAAGAACAACATTTATTACCATGAAGGCCATGAAGGAACTGAAGCAAAATCTTCATGAACTTCATGCTCTTCATGGTAATCTTTCATCATTCGTTGTGGCCAAAAGGACATGACCGTTATCAGTTTGAAGGATCGTTTTTTCTGATTTGGGCGGCGTAGCCCTTCACGGTTTCCATGATCTTTGCCGTATCCATTGTGGAAATCCGGCGGTTTTCCATCACCGGCGTGCCGTCTATGACAACGGCCGAGACGTCATGGCCGGATGCGGAATACACCAGATGGGAATACGGATTGTACATGGGAAAAAGGTGGGGAGCCGAGGTGTCCACGACAATGATATCCCCTCTTTTCCCGGCTTCGATGGAGCCTGTGACCGAGCCCAGGCCCAATGCCCGTGCACCGTTTATGGTGGCCATCCGCACCGCTGTTTCCGCACTGACGGCACTGGGGTCTTTTGAAAATACCTTGTGGAGTTTGGCTGCGGTGTCCATTTCCAGGAAAAGATCAAGATCGTTGTTGCTGGCGCACCCGTCCGTACCGAGGGCTACGCATATCCCTTTTTCCAGCATCCGGGGAACCGGTGCCACGCCAGAGGCAAGTTTCATGTTGCTCTCCGGGCAGTGGGCCACATTGACGCCGTTTTCCGCCATAAGCTCAATGTCCGATTCGGACACATGGACACAATGACAGGCCACAAGATTTTCGGTGAGCGCCCCCCGATCGGCAAGAAACTCGATCGGCGTGCGGTTGTATTTCGACTGGATCTGTTCGTCTTCGTTGCGGGTTTCACCCGCATGGATCACAAGGGGAAGATGTGCGGCTGCCGCCATGTCAGCCGCCCGTTCCAGGAGCTCCGGGGCGCAAATGTAAGGGGAATGGGGTTCCAGCGCCACCGTGACAAGAGGATCCTCCTTCCATTTGTCGATCATGGCTTGGGCATATGCGAATCCGTTTTCAAGGCTGCCGTAGTTGGGGGAGGGAAAGTCGTAGAGCACCTCGCCGACAACCGCTCTCATGCCTGCCTGTTTGGCGGCTTTCGCCACCTCGTCTTCAAAAAGGTACATGTCGCAGAAACAAGTGGTCCCGGAGAGGATCATTTCAGCACAGGCGAGAAGGGCGCCCGCATGGACCTTTTCTCCGGTGAGGTTCGATTCGGCCGGGAAAATGTGTTCCCGGAGCCATTCCATCAAAGGAAGGTCATCGGCCAGCCCCCTGAACAAGGTCATGGACGCATGGGTGTGGGTGTTGACCAGGCCGGGCATGATAATCCCGCCGCCTGCGTCCACCACGCGGTCGGTCTCTTCGGCCTCAAGTTCCACGGATTTTCCCGCTTTGCGGATGCAGCCGTTTTCCACGCGCACGGCACCGTCCGGGATTACCCTCATTTCCTCGTCCATGGTAAGAACCGTTCCGTTGGTCACAAGCAGGTTCATTCTGTCTCCTTTCGGGCCGGGTTATATGAAAGTCCGTTTTTTCGGCATAGGCTTTCCTGCGCTTGAGTTTCGGGTCGACGCGGATCCGGGCCGGTAATATCGTGAAGCTGTAGTACCATTTTTTCAATTATATGTCTGTTGATGAAATTTTCTTAATGGCTTTTTTTCGAACTTTTGTCAACCGGTCTTCAGAGAAATCTTGACTTGAATTCATTTTCGGATATCATTCATCTATGCGGGAAGCCGTGTATCCGGCGACTACGACCAATAACCGGACAAAAGGAGTAAAAAGGCCCGAAATATGTCGGAAAACAAAAGCGCGTTGAGAAGACTGATCGATTCCGGGCTCGAGGAGAGTGATCCCTTGAGGACCGATTTTTTTTTCATGCAGAGCCTCAGGACCGTGAACATTGCAGCGTTGATCATGCTGGCCGCCTCACCGGTTTGTTTCGTGTTGTACCTGCCCTTGGGATCGATTCCGCTCGATCTTATCCCCGTACTCAGTTTCTGCACCGGGATTGCAGCTCTTTTGACCCTGAGACGGACACGTAATGTCCGAATGTGCGCCCATCTGGTTATTTCGGTGTTCCTGTTCAATATTGCCGCGGCCTGTTTTTATTTCGGCGGGTTTGAAAGCAATGCCCTGATATGGTTTTTTCTCGTCCCTGTGGTTTCAGGCTTCATGCTCGGTTCGAAGGCCTCGCTCCGGTATGGAATCCTGACGTTCGCGATCGTGGCCGCACTTTTCGGTTTGCACGTAAGCCCCGTGACAGTCCCCTCGATCCTGCCGGAAAACGGGGACACCGTCTATTATGCGGTGCAGATTTTCACCATGCTCGCCGTGATCATCCTGCTCTTGTATGTTTTGCTCGGCAACCAGGCACGGACATTGAACCGTCTGTACGAGTCCGAAGAACTGTCCCGGCGGATTTCAAAACAGGCGGAAAAGGACAGCCGGACCAAAAGTGATTTTCTGGCCAACATGAGTCATGAGATCCGTACCCCCATGAACGGGATTATCGGAATCATGCACGTGCTTTTGGAGAAACCCATGCCCGAGGAACAGAAAAATTATCTCGAGATTGTTTCCAACAGCGCCAACGCACTTTTGTCCATCATTAACGACATCCTGGATTTTTCAAAAATCGAAGCGGGAAAACTGGAGCTGGATATCCGTACCTTCGATCTCCAGATGGCCATTGAGGACATCACGGCCATGCCGGCCATGCAGGCGAGACAGAAAGGAATCGGGTTCTCGCACACCATTGATCCGGCCGTTCCCGGAAGGGTGAAGGGAGACCCGGGAAGACTGCGTCAGGTGATCAACAACCTGGCGGGCAACGCCATAAAATTCACCGAACAAGGAGAGGTTTCCCTGGACGTGACGCTGGACTCGGAAGAGGAAAACTCTGCGGTCCTGCTGTTTTCCGTGAATGACACAGGTCTCGGCATACCTCCTGATAAAACGGAAAAACTGTTCACCTCTTTTACCCAGGCGGATTCATCCACTACCCGGAACTACGGCGGGACCGGACTCGGCCTTTCCATCTCCAAACTCCTTGTGGAAAAGATGGGCGGCACCATCGGGGTGGACAGCATGGAAATGGTGGGCAGCACATTCTGGTTCACAGTAAAAATGGAAAAGGATCTCTCCTGTGGATCTGCTGAGGCCGGTTTTGACGGCATTCCGGAAGGCTTGAGGGTTTTTCTTGCAAGCGATGACCCGTCCGCATGTACCTGGCTGGAAGATCTCCTCGGAGAGCTGAATGTGGAGACGGTCAAAGCGGAAAACAACAGCCGGGCCCTTGAGGTCGTTCGGGAGGCCTGCAGGGAGAAGGCTCCCTTTGATGTGGTACTCATGGATATACAGGAGACTGATGTTCATGCGGAAACACTGGGGCGGAGGATCAAACAGGATGACACGGTATGCGGGGCAAGACTTGCCGTGCTGTCCGCCATCGGGAAAAAAGGGGATGCGAGAAGGTTTGAAAAGGCGGGTTTTGACGCTTTTTTGAGCCGTCCGGTTGACAAGGAACTTCTTTCCGACTGCCTCCGGGCCATGATGAACCGGCAACGGGCCGGTGATGCGGACACCAGTATTATTACCCGCCACAGCATTTCCGAGACCCGCAAGTACGCCATCCGGATACTGGTGGTCGAGGATAAGGAAACGAATCTCGTGGTGGCCCGGGCACTGCTGAACAAGCTCGGGTTTGATCCGGACAGTGCAAGGAACGGAGAAGAAGCGGTGGAGAAGGTTCGTTCGGTCGGCTATGATATTGTTCTGATGGATTCGCAGATGCCGGTGATGGACGGGTTTGAAGCGACCCGGCGAATCCGGGAGCTCGAGACGGAAGGGAAGGTGCGGTCCACCAGGATCATCGCCATGACTGCCAACGCGTTCAAACAGGACAGGGAAAAATGTCTTGAGGCAGGCATGGATGATTTTATCGCCAAGCCTGTTCAGCCGAAAGAACTTTCCAGGATCATCGCCCGGACCCGGAAAACCGGGCCCGAAACTGTATCCGCACAAGATACAGGGAAGATCGAGGTGAATGAAAGGCTTGAAACTCCCCCTTATGCTGGTGTAGAAGAGAACAGTGGCAAACCGGTTTTTGCGGAGGGGGAAATGCAGGAGCGGTTTGACGGCAGTGAAGAGTTGATCCGTACGGTAATCGATTCGTTTCTCGAGGAGGCGCCGGACACCCTGGACCGAATGAAAAGCGCCCTTGCGGACAATGATGCCGATTCCGTGAAAAATTTGAGCCACGCATTGAAAGGATCCGCCGCTAATGCAGGTGCCGAAAGGATCAGGGAAGCTGCCCTGGAAATGGAAAAATCGGCCGGAAAAGGAGAGATCGACCGGGTCGGTGACATACTCAGCACCATGGAGGATCAATTGAACCACTATATAGAGGAGACGTCATAAATGATAGACCTTGAAACCATGTCGGTTCTGATTGTTGATGATATGCAGAGTATGCGCAGGACAATGCGGAACATGTTCAAACAGCTCGGTCTCGGCAGGGTCATACGGCATGCGGAAAACGGGGAGGAAGCGTGGAACCTTATCAAATCGACCTCGGTTGACCTTGCCGTGGTGGACTGGCACATGCCGGTGCTCAACGGAATCGAGTTACTCAACCGGATCCGGGAGGACCGGGATTTACGGGACATGCCGGTGATCATGATTACGGCTGAATCGGAAAAGGATATCGTGGTCGAAGTGGCCGAATCCGAAATCGACGCCTATCTTTTGAAACCTCTGACCATGAAGGCAATGGACGCCAAGGTTCGTCAGGTGGTGCAAAATGCAAACAATCCGGACGAGGTCACCAAATGCCTCTACAAGGCCCGGGAGCTTGAAGAGGCGGAAAATTATACGGAGGCCGTCGAACAGGTCAGGCTGGCATTGACAAAACGGCCCAATGCATCGAGGATCTTACGGAAAATGGCGGATCTTCATTTGAAAATCGACAAGGAGAATGTGGCGGAAAAATGCCTGAAAAAAGCGGTGGCCGTGAACAAGGATGATGCGGTGGCCCGGTATCAGCTCGGAGATTTTTACAGGAAAAAGAACGACCTTGACAGTGCAAACCGGTATTTCATGGAGGCGGTTTCCATCAGCCCCCGTGCCGTGCCCCAGGCCATAGAACTGGGAGAGCAGCTTATAAGGAAAGGCAAGACCGATCAGGCGGTAAAGCTTTTTGACAAAGCCATCCAGCGGTCCACAAACTCGGATATGTCAAGAGAGGAAATCATTGCCATTTACATCCAGAACCGGGAATATGCAAAGGCCAGAAAACTTCTGGAAAGTTACCTGAAAGAACAGCCGGAGCGGTACGATCTGATGTACAAGCTCGGGGTTGCGTACATGAAGGCGGGAGACCTGAAAAATGCCCAGGACCGGTTCCAGAAGGTGGATGAAAACACAGAGGACAACATCGATGCAAAGCTACATCTGGCCCGGATTTACTATCACCAGAAACGGGTGTTCCTGGCTGATGATATGATCAACCAGGTTTTGAGAATCGACCCGCAGAATGAAAAGGCCCTTGAGCTGAGAAAAAAGAATATGTAGTATGGTCCGTCAATCAGGCGGGACCGTTTATATATGCCCGTACAAGGCCGCTCGGAATTTCTCGTGGGGCAAACCCCTCACCGGTGCATACCAGGACAAACCGTGCCCTGTTGCACAGAAGGCTTCGGCTGCCCTTGTGCATGGACTGTTCAAAAGTGATGCTGCTGGTACCGATTTTCTCGATCTTTGTAGTAACCTCGATAAGGTCGTCATAAAATACCGGCGCTTTGTACTGTATGGACGCATCCACTACAGCCAGATGAAACCCGGCTTCCCTGTTGAGGCGGGTATACGGATACCCGCAGTCCCTCATGTGCTCGTCTCTTGCCTGGTTGTAAATATCAAAGTACCTGCCGTTGTATATGACGCCCCCTGTATCGATCAGGCTCAACGGTACCCGGAAAGGGAATTTATGGTTCGGATATGTCTGGGGATTTTCCATGCGCTGCCTTTCAACTGTTCAGTTTTCTGCGGTGTTTTCGGTTCATTGTTTTACATCTAAGTAGTTCATTGCAAAACGCGAGTCAAGCAGGAAATCGGGGGATCGTTGACTCTTTGCCGGAAAAGCCGTATGCTGGAGCCATATGGAAACGAGTATGACCCGAAAAAACGCAGAAGGATTATGAAACATAAAGATACCCACAGATTTATCCATGACTACACGGGGCTCGGGGCGTTCGGGCTTGACAGGCCAACGGACGAGGAGACGGTCCGGTTTTACCTGCAGAAATTTTCCGAAGACGCATTCATGGAAATGCTCGTGAAAAGGCTTTCAGACAGCGAACTTGAAGAAATTTACAATTTTATCCACAAATTTTTGAAAACCCACATATCCGAGGAAGAGTACCATCGCTTGTTTTTAAAGGACAGGTAATCCGTATGTGGCCCAGAACGGAATCATAATTGTCTGCTTTCGGTTTTTTTACTATGATGAACCAGGATCCGGCTGCAAAATAACGGCCTGTTTACCAGGAGGAACGGTTTTGAAAAAAGTGGCGCATCTGAAAGACGGACAGATACTCGATATCATGAGCCGGCTGGATTTTTTTGATGCCTTCTCCAGAGAGGAACTCAAAATTCTCGTGGACGTTCATTCAAGTCTGTTTGTTTACGAAAGCGGGGAGTATGTGATCAATGAAGGGGGGATGGGAAAGGCATTTTTCATCCTGCTGTCCGGGACCGTCCGTGTTGCCAAGGGGGATGATGCGGTCCCCATCACACGGATTTTCCCCGGGGACTTTTTCGGAGAAATCGCCTTTATCACCGGATCCAGGCGGATCACCAGCGTAATCGCCAATGAAACGGTGATCGTTATGGTGGTGGATCACAAACTGCTTGAAAAGCTTCTGCCCGATATCAGGGAAAAAATCAAGGACAAAATTATAGAAAAGCTGATTTCGAGGCTCCGCAAAACCAATGAAATGCTGGTGAGTGTAGTTCAGTGAGCCGCTTTACAGGCGGATCAGCGTACCGGGTTCATGGGGCACGGCCACATCGATGCCGACACCGGTAGGTCTGAGTACCGTTTCGGCCGTTTGATAGGCTTTTTCCGGCGTGTTGTTTTTTTCGCTCAGATGTGCCAGAATCACATGTTTGAGTTCTTTTCCGGCCAGCTCCTTTAAAAGCGCTGCCGCATCCTCGTTGGAGAGATGTCCCTGACGTCCCCGGATTCTCTGCTTCAAGGGCCATGGATAGGGACCTTTGACAAGCATGTCCGGGTCGTGATTCGATTCGATATACAAAAGACTGCAATGTCTCAGCCGCTGTTTGACAAGGCCGGTGGCGGCTCCCATGTCCGTGGCTATCCCTATTTTGGTGCTTTTGTACGAGAGGGTAAGACCGGCCGGATCGGCCGCATCATGTGATGTGGTGAAAGGATCGATCTGCAGGCCGTCGATCATAAACGGTGTCCCGCACTGAAACCATTCAAGTCGTGCGAGCCGGCCGATTTTCGGTGCGGCTTCCCAGGTCTGCCGGTTGATGTATACCGGGATATTATACCGGCGGCTCAAAACCCCCACCCCTTTGACATGGTCGGAGTGCTCGTGTGTGACCACAATGGCATCAAGGCTGTCAGGGGAGATCCCCGACGCCTTGAGCCGTTTTTCGATTTCCACACCGGACAGGCCCGCATCAATCAGAAGGGAAAGGTTTCCGCAGGATACGAAAACCGAATTACCTTTGCTCCCGCTTGCAATGGGGCATATGCGGACCCGGTCCTCTTGAGTCACTGGTTGTTTGCAGCCTTGTAGCTGAGCTTGATTTTGCCGTCTTTGGAAACGTCCAGCACCTTGACCTTGATGATGTCCCCTTCCTGGACCACATCCGTGACCTTTTTTACGCGGTGGCCGGCAAGTTCGGATATATGAACCAGCCCGTCCACGTTGGGCTTGATATTGACAAAGGCACCAAAATCCGTGATCTTGACCACCTTTCCTTCATACAGTTCCCCGGCCTCCGGATCGAGTGCGATGTCTTTGACCCGGGCGAGCGCCGCATTGGAGTCTTCTTCATTCTGGGCGGCAATCTTGACCACACCCTCGTCATCGATTTCGATGGTGGTGTTGGTCTCGGACTGGATCGCCCGGATCACTTTGCCGGCTGGGCCGATGATCTCTCTTACCTTGTCCGGCTTGACTTCGATCCGTACGATTTTCGGGGCAAAAGGCGAGATTTCGCTTCTTGAAGTCTCAATGGTGGCCATCATCCGGTCAAGAATGTGAAGCCTTCCCTCTTTGGCCTGGATGAGCGCCTTTTCCAGTATTTCCCGGGAAAGCTCACGGACCTTGATATCCATCTGAAGGGCTGTAATCCCGTCCTTTGATCCGGCCACCTTGAAATCCATGTCCCCGAAATGATCTTCATCCCCCAGGATGTCCGAGAGTACGGCCACATTGTCCCCGTCCGTGACAAGGCCCATGGCGATACCGGAAACAGGAGCTTTGACAGGCACGCCCCCGTCCATAAGGGCCAGACTGGACGCGCATACGGTGGCCATGGAGGAGCTGCCGTTTGATTCAAGCACTTCGCCCACAAGCCGGATGGTGTATTCAAACTCCTCCGGCGGGGGCAGGATTTTTTCCACAGCCTTGGTGGCAAGGTTCCCGTGCCCGATATCCCTTCGACTGGGACCGCCCGCACGTTTGACTTCGCCCACTGAAAACGGGGGGAAGTTGTAATGGAGCATGAAGCGGCGGGTTTCATCCCCGGAAAGGGTTTCGACCCGTTGTTCGTCTAGGCCGGAACCCAATGTCAATGCCCCGACAACCTGTGTTTCTCCCCTTGTGAAAAGGGCGGAGCCGTGTGTTCTGGGCAGAAGTCCGGCTTCGCAGGTGATCTGCCGGATTTCATCAAACCCTCTGCCGTCGATACGCTGGTTTTCTTTGAGAACGATATCCCGGCTGGTCTGTTTCACCAGATCTTCAAATCTCTCTTTGATCTCTCCGGTTCGTTCGGGATACATTTCAGACAAAGAATCCTTGATTTCCTGCTTTACCGAGTTGAGCGCATTTTTCCTTGCCATTTTTTCCTTTATGCAAAGCGACTGGCCGATCTGGTCGCCGGCCGCCTGTTTTACTTTTTCGGCAAGGGTTTCATCGATCGTAATATCCGGCAGTTCCCGTTTGGTCTTTCCAACGGCCTGTTTGAGTTCCTTCTGCATATCGATGATCGGCTGCATTTCTTTATGGCCGAAGAAAATGGCGTCCAGCATATCCGATTCCGGTACAAAACCGGCCCCGGCTTCCACCATGTTGATCCCGGTCTCTGATCCGGCCACCACAAGATCGATATCGCTCGATTCCATCTGCTCGATGGTGGGGTTGACCACGAACTCCCCGTTGATCCGGCCGACCCGTACGCCCGCAATGGGGCCCTCGAAAGGGAGGTCCGAAATTTCAAGTGCTGCGGATGCGCCCACCAGGGCCAGGACGTCCGGTTCGTTGTCCTGATCCATGGAAAGGACGGTGGCGATGACCTGGGTTTCATAACTGTACGCTTTGTCAAACAGAGGGCGTATGGGCCGGTCGATCAGTCGACAGGTAAGGGTTTCCTTTTCACTGGGACGACCGATCTCCCGTCTGAAATAGTTGCCCGGTATCCGGCCGGCTGCATAGATTTTTTCCTGGTACTCCACGGTAAGCGGCAGAAAGGCCGCATCCTCTTTGGGGTCCTTGGCCGCTACCACAGTGACGAGAACCACCGTGTCCCCGTGCTGTACCAGTGCCGACCCCGATGCCTGTCTGGCCATCTTGCCCGTGCTTACAATAAAAGGTCTGCCGCCTATTTCGGTTTGAACTGTTTTTTTCATAACTACTCCTTGATGTGTAAAAGAAAGGCGGGACGTTTTCAGCATATCCAGCAGAATAAACCCGCACGCCCGGCGTCAAAAGATTTTTTAACATCGGGCGTGCGAACTTATTCGTCTTTTCCGCCTTTTGCCTGTCGCCTTTCCATGATTGATGAAGGCCGACTTTCGGTTCAAAACCAAAGGCCGGCCCGCAGGATTCTACCTTCTGATTCCAAGTCGTTTGATCAAAGAACGATATCTTTCAATATCTTTTTCCTTTAGATAATCAAGCAGGCTGCGCCTTCTTCCGACGAGCACGAGAAGGCCCCTTCTTGAATGGTGATCTTTTTTGTGTTCTTTCAGGTGTTCAGTAAGATAGGTGATTCGATGGGTCAAAAGTGCGACCTGCACTTCCGGTGAGCCGGTGTCCGACTCATGGAGCTTGTAATCCTCGATAACTTCTTCTTTCTTTTTCTCCAGTAAACTCAACTTTCACTCCTCTCGATTTGGAATAAACTTTTCGGCATCTTAAAAGATGCCCGTTTCAGCCTTCCGGTGATCCAATATTCCATTCAGAAAACCGGATTGTTGCAGATGCAGGTGCTCCAAAATGAAGCAAAGCTTCCTTTAACCTTATTAAAATATCACTCAAGCGGAAAAAACGCAACAGTAATTCAATTTACCCGAAGAGTTGTCAAACTCAACAACAGCGCAGAGGGAGCCAGTCCGGTCAATAATCCGTACCGGGGTTTCCTTGGCGGACGGATCGGGCAACCCGTCCTTTACAGAAAGCCGCTGCCCGTGTTTGATTTTTTTTTCCATCTCGGGATTCGCCTCCACGGAAGGCAGAAAGGAGAGTGCACGGGAAAGGTGGATGGTGTGATTTTCCAGGCAGGGGATGTCTTTTTGCGCCACAGATTGGAAATCCACTGCATCCCCCACGGAAAACCCGCAGGAGCCTGTTCTTCTCAATCCGGCAAGATGGGCGGTGGTTCCCAGTTCTTTTCCGATACCAACCGCCAGGGTCCGCATGTAGGTGCCGCCGGAACAGACCACATCGATATCAATATACGGAATCTCCACGCCTTTCACCC
>JAIPEK010000036.1 GCA_021737205.1 Desulfarculaceae bacterium | reverse complement strand
GAGGTGCCCGGCGGCAGCGGAATGTTCAGGCAGGTGCCCATGGCGTTGGGGCCGCCCAGCTCTCCCATGAAACCGGAGCCGGGAAACAGGGTCCGGCCGTCCTGGTGAAGCGAGATAAACAGCACATCCGGATCGTGCCAGTAAATGTTGTTTGTGCCGTCCCCGTGGTGGCAGTCGGTGTCCACGACAGCGATTTTTCGTACGCCGTATTCGCTCCTGAGATACTCCACCATGATGGATTCCATGTTGATGTGGCAGAATCCCCTGCCGCCGTGGGTGACCCGCATGGCATGGTGCCCGGGGGGACGCACAAGGGCGAATCCCCTCTCGATCTCTTTTTCCATTACCGCCCGGGCTACTGCCTTGGCGCCGCCTGCGCTGATAATGTGGGACTCGGTGGTCACGGTTTGCTCGTCCGGGACGCAGAAGTGAGATCGCCGGATATCTTGGGGCGTCACCATCTCCGGCTTGTATTCCTGGATGCCCTCTATGTCGAATACGCCTTCTTCGGCCACCTGGTCCTGGGTATACAAAAGCCGCTCCTCCCGCTCCGGATGGGTGGGGTCGATCTCCCAGTCAAAAGCCGGGAAAAAGACCAGGCCTGTTTCGTGTTCGGCTTTGAGCATTACATCTCCTTTATTTTCTCGCAGATGGTTTCAAATCCGCTGATCGGCCCCGGTTTGATCTGAATCTTGGTTTTGAAGATTTTGCCGCGCGGGGAAAAGTTCCGCACTATATTGAAGCTCTGGTATTCGATGACTTCCACGTTCTCGATTTCCTCTTCATCCGCCCCCATGCCGGCGGCCTTCTGCTGGAGAAGACTGTACGCGCATTTTACCGCATCCTCGCCTGTGAAGGACTTGTCCACAGGCTCTGCATAATCCTCTTCATGGGCGGTGGCGGTTCCCTGTTCCGTGTCCACGGTGAGCGAGACTTCACAGGTGGTCCGGGCAAGGGCGGCCCCGATGGCGTTGGCAACCGAAGAGCAGGGTACGGCGGTGGTTTCGATCCCGGAAAGTTCTTCGATTTTCGGGGCGAAATATTCGGCCGGCCCGCCGAGAAGCAGGATGGATTCCGGTTTGATCCGGTAACCTTCCAAAAATTCATGGACCGTGTATACCGGCTTACTGTTGATCCGGTCCACCATTTTGTTCGAATTCTCCAGTATGATTTCGCATGTTCTCTTGAAGATCGATTCCGCGGCTTCATCCGGGGAGACGCCCAGGGATTCGGCGATCCGTTCCATGCCGGACCGGGCCTTGTCCCTGTCCCCGGTTTCCATGATGCCCAGATGGATCACCGCGTCCGTGGGGGTGGGGGCCGGGCCGTCGAAAGCCATGGCCGGGCCGAGGCGTTCCGGTCCCACGGTGAGGCTTCCGTTGTCCGCCCGGACCACACTGTCCCCGCCGATTGCTTCGGAGTAGGTTTTCAAAGACCGGATCAGGCTTTTGTAGACGCCCCGCCGGATGCCGACCGGTTCGAGAATGGGGGTTTTGTCCACCAGTATGGAAATATCCGTTGTGGTGCCCCCGATATCCAGCACCAGGGTGTCCTTGCCGGCCGCTGCATGGGGAATGGCCCCCATGATGCTGGCGGCGGGGCCCGACAGGATGGTCTGGCCGGGATACTCCATGGAAGCGTCCAGGTTCATGGTGCCGCCGTCCGCCTTGAGCAGCATGATCGGCGCCTTGATGCCCATCTGTTCCAGCGAGTCCTTCACTGCGGTGAAAAAGTCTTTGTGCATGCCGTAAACAACCGCGTTGAGATAGGTGGTGGCGATCCTTCTCGGGAAATTGAGGTTGCCGGATACGTGGTGGCCCAGGAAGATTTTCTTGAATCTCCTGTTGAGAATCCTTTTGATCAGGATCTCGTGGGACGGGTTTCTCACCGAAAACTTGCCGATTACTGCAACATACTCGATGCCCTTTTTTTCAAGGGTTTCCGCGATCTTTTCGATTTCGTTTTCATCAATGGACTCTTTTTCTCTTCCCCTGTGATCAATGGATCCTTTTACGACATGATAGTTGGAATCGGTCCGGAAAGATTCCGGGTTGATGCCGGGACCGCTTGAGACAATGGTTCCTGCGGGGGTCGTGTTCCGCCGGACCACGGCATTGGTGGTCAGCGTAGTGGAAAGTACGATCCGCTTGATTTTTTCGGGCGACGTGTCCGCCAGGAGTTCCTGTATGCCCGTCAGCACGGTATTAAAAAGGTTGGCGGTTTCGGTGGGGACTTTGACTTTTTTTTCAAATCCCCTGTTGCTTAAAAGTACGGCGTCCGTATGAGTTCCGCCCACGTCAAGTCCGATAATCATCGTATCATCCTGTAATGAAATAATTAATGATCACTTGCGCACAAGATTCATCAATAGTTTGAACTTGTCAGAAAACCCGGGTGTTGTCAATTAGATTTTTGGCACCGGCAAAAGGGCTTGACTCGGGTTGTGAAAAACGGCAAAATTCAGACTTCGTTGTTTTTGATACACAAAACCGCCAGGGATTCAAAAAAGGAGAGAACAGTATGGCAGTCATCGAGTGGGAAAGGGACGAGTCGGTTGCAGTTGTCCGGATGACCAACGGCGCCAACAAGCAGAACCTTGTGTTCGCAGAAACCATGAACCAGGTGTTCGACGAGATTCTTGCAGATGAAGAGATTTTTTCAATGGTGATCACGTCAACCGATGAGAAGAATTTCTGCCAGGGCGTTGATACCGACTGGCTGGGTGAGCGGTTCAACGAAAAGGATTTCGACGGCATCAGGCAATTCATGTACGGAATGAACAACGTGTTCAAGCGCATGCTGTTGATGCCGATCCCCGTCATTTCGGCCATAAACGGACATGCTTTCGGCAACGGCGCCATGCTGGCATGTGCAGGCGACTTTCGGTTCATGAAAAAGTACAAAGGGTACTTCTGTTTCCCGGAGGTGGATATCAACATCCCGTTTCTGCCGGGAATGGTGGCGTTTGTCCGAAAAGCGGTCCCGGAATACAAATTCAACGAACTCAAACTCACCGGAAAGCGGGCGGGGGCGGATGAACTCGAGGCGCACCATATTATCGTGAAGGCCTGTGAAAACGAGGAAGAGCTTATGGCGGACACACTGGCCTTTGCCAAGACCTTTCACAAAGACCGGAAGATATTCGGGGAGCATAAAAAGCGGATGCACAAACATATCGTCCAAGTGATCGAAAACGAGGATCCCAAATATATTGAGCCGTTGAATCTTTTTGTATAGATGAAAGATCACCATGAAGAGCATGAAGTTCATGAAGATTTTGCTTCAGTTCCTTCATGGTGTTAGCTAAAACCTAAAACCTAACAGCTTTCATATAAAAAAACCTGAATGGGGCAGCTTTTTGTCTCTTGTCTCAAGTCTCAAGTCTCTTGTTTACGGCACAAGCCGGTCCGGCTCGAAATCCAGGGTGGCGAAATAGTCGCTTACCGTCTCCTGCCTTCTGATCAGCTCGACGGTGCCGTCTTCTTTTAAAAGCAGCTCTTTGGGTCTCAGGTTCCCGTTGTAGTTGAATCCCATGGCGTGGCCGTGGGCGCCCGTGTCGTGAATCACCAGGAGATCCCCTTCCTCGGTGGGCGGGAGACTTCTCTGTATGGCGAACTTGTCGATGTTCTCGCAGAGCGACCCCACCACGTCCACCACCTCTTTTTCTTCGCTGTCATGCTTTCCGTGGATATGGATGTGGTGATAGGTTTCGTACATACCCGGCCGCATCAGGGCGGACATGGAAGCGTCCACGCCCACGTATTTGCGGTAGATGTTCTTGTGGTTGATCACGGTGGTGACCAGCGCCCCGTGGGGACCGGTCATGTATCTGCCGCTTTCCATGTACAGCTTGGGCATGTACCCGTTTTCCGAGCTGAATTCATCGAGCGCCTTGATGATCCCTTCGGCCATAGCGTCCAGATCAAGGGGGTTCCGGTCCGGTTCGTACGGGATGCCGAGCCCCCCGCCGATGTTGATGAACTCGAATTCGATGCCCGGATCCCTGGAAAGGTGCTTCACCACATCCAGGATCATGCGGGTGGTTTCCACCATGTATTCGAAATTGAGTTCGTTGGAGGCCAGCATGGTATGGATGCCGAACCGTTTTGCGCCCAGGTTCATGGCCTGTTCGTACGCATTCTTTATCTGCTCGTGGCTCACCCCGTATTTGGATTCCACCGGGTTGCCGATGATTTTGTTTCCTTTGCGTCTCGGGCCGGGATTGTACCGGAAACAGATCAGTTCCGGCATCTGCGGCGTTTTGGACACAAGGGAGATGTCGTCGAGGTTGAGGATGCATCCGCCGTCGGCGAGAGCTGTGCTGAACTGGTCATCACTGGTGTTGTTGGATGTGAACATGATGTCCTCTCCGCTGCTGCCGATCTGCCGTGCCAGCAGTACTTCCGGGGAAGAGGAGCAGTCGAACCCGAACCCGTTGGCCTGCATGATTTTCATGATATGGGGATTGGGAAGCGCCTTGACGGCAAAGTATTCCCTGAACCCGTCCAGCCTGGAGAAGACTTCGTTCATTCTTCTTCCGGTTTCTTTTATGCCTGTTTCATCATAGATATGGAACGGGGTCCCGAAATGACGGGCCGCTTTTTCTACAACGGATGAGAGTCGATGTCTGAAATCTTCACAGATCGGCATGGTGGTTTTCCTCCTTATGCGTCTTCGGTATACGGTTGTTCCGGCAAAACGATTTTTCCCGTTTCCTTTTCCGTGGAAAGCGAGATCATGGTATGAACTTGTCCGACATTGTCGATCGGAAAAATCCTCTCCTTGAGAATCTTCTGCAGTGTCGGTGTGTCTGCGGTTCTAAGCTTGACAAGAATACAGTCCTCCCCGGCAAGGTGATGGACCTCCTGGACCTGCTCGATCCGGGAAAGCTTTTGACAGGTGTCGGTCATCCCGGCCGGATTTTCCGGTTTGATACGGAGAAACACCACCATGGCCTGGTTGAAATGGAATGGATTCAGCTTGACTTCATACCCGTCGATGATTCCCCTTGCCTCGAGTTTTTTGATCCGTTCAAGCACTGCCGAAGGGGCCATCTCCACCTGTCTGGCCACATCCACATTCGGAATTCGCGCTTTTTTCTGCAGGATGTTGAGTATCTTGTAGTCTGTGAGGTCCACTGAATCGCCCCTATTCTATTTTTTGATTATTAAACCGAAATATATTCTTGTTTTATTTCTTTGTCAAGAACATATATCGGAAATATTTTCAATAATAAGAATTTATTCGTCTGCTTCGGGCTGAATTCAAGGTCCTGTAAGCGGCAGGCGTCTTTTTTATTGCGAAAACGCACATGTTGATATACATTTGTCTGGTAGCGGCTTGTTTACAATAGACAAAGGGCAAAGTTTTACGGATTATGGCAGGGAAAGACAAAGAAGAATATGCCATCCTTGTGGTGGATGACGAAGAGGCGATCCTGGATGTTGCAGAAGGCTTTTTTCAACGGAAAGGATACGAGGTTTACACGGCATCCAACGGGAGGGAGGCCCTTGAAATCCTGGACAAGGAGAGGATCCACTGCTGTTTCACGGATATCAGCATGCCGGAAATGGACGGACTCGAGCTTGCCGAAGCCATACGGAAGAAGGACAATACTCTTCCGGTGGTGGTAATGACCGGCTATCCCTCTCTTGAGAATACCATTCAGACGCTGAAAAACGGAGTCGTGGATTACCTGATCAAGCCCATCAACCTCGAGCAGATGGAGATCACACTGAACCGGGTTGTAAGGGAGCGGTCGCTTTTTATCGAAAATCTGATTCTCAGAGAAGAGGTGGAGCGCCAGGAAAGACTCAGGGAGCTGAACAGCGAGCTGATTTCCCGGGTGGACGAGGTCAATACCATCAATCGTATTATGGAGGATTTTTCAGACGCCGAGTCCAGCTACCAGATTTTTGAAAAGGTGGTGGACCTGGGGTGTCAGGTTTTAAAAGCCGATCTGGTTCATTTTTATATATGGACCGAGCAGGATCATGCCCTGGTGCCGGTGGCAAGCGCCCCTGCCTCCGGAAATCCGGAGCCGGAAGATACGGAGGCTGAGGGGGAATCGGTTTCGGAAAAGACGATTCCCTTTATCCGAAAGGTGTTGACCACGGACCGCAAACCCTGCCTGGTGACCCGGGAGAGCGGCAAGGAGGATCTCCCGGAATCGATCAGTTCGTTTATGGCGGTACCGCTGAACATAAGGGAGAATGTGTTCGGGGTGGCAAGCGCCATGATTCTGGACGAGAATCGCGGGTTTGACGAAAAAGATATCTACTACATGAGTTTTATCACCCGGAAGGCGGCCGGCGCGATCGAGAATATGGCTCTTTACGAAAATATTTATGACAACCTGTTTTCCACCCTTTATGCGTTTGTTGCAACCCTGGAGGCAAGGGACCAGTATACCCGGGAACATTCCACCCGGGTGGCGAAACTCGCCTATGAAATTGCCGAGACCTATGGCTGTACAGAGGAAGAGCTGGATGTGATCAACTTTGCCAGCCGCCTTCATGATATCGGGAAAATCGGGATCCGGGACGATATCCTGCTCAAACCGGACCGGCTCACGGACGGGGAATATGAGAAGATAAAGGAGCACCCGGCCATAGGCGCCGATATCGTGGGACAGATCGGACTCTGGAACCGGGAGCGGAAAATTATCCGGCACCACCATGAACGGCATGACGGCAGAGGGTACCCGGACGGGCTTGCGGGCAAAGAGATCCCGCTTCTGTCCAGAATACTGTCAGTGGCGGATGCGTATGATGCCATGGCCTCGGAGCGGGCGTACAGAAGGAAAATGGACAAAGAAAAAATCATCGACATTATTAAGGCCAATGCCGGATCCCAGTTTGCCCCGGAAATCGTGGCCGTTTTTCTGGAGGTCATCGGCGGCCGGGACGAGGAATAGAAGTAACCGTTCACGGTTTACAGTTGTCGGTTCACGGTTAAAAAAACGAAAGGAGAATTATGGGGTCCTCTTTTGAAGATTTAGATGCGAAAGAATTAATTCAAGAGTTGAAATCAATATACAAAATGTTTCAATCGTTGCATAGTTCATTGGAAAAACTGTGAACCGTGGACCGATAACCGTGAACAGTTACGAATAGAATTGCCTTGAGAGGGGTTTTAAAATGTGCTACTTTTTAAAGGTATGGTGGCATTGTGAAAAATCGACGGCAGAGAGAGGCATTTGATGAATACCATGAACGGCAGTGACCGGCGCCGGCATAAAAGAGTGGACTTTTCCACCCGGATAAGAGTGCTTCTTGATGCGGATGACAGGCAGATCGATCTTGCAGGCGACTCAAAGGACTTGAGTCTGAAAGGCATTTATATTCTGACTGATGAGCGTGTGGCCGAGGGCACGAAATGTTCACTCAAAATTTTTCTTACAGGCGGCGTGGATGACATCGAGCTGAAGATGGAGTCAACCGTGGCCCGTGTCGATGAAAAAGGGCTGGGTGTCACTTTTGATTCGATGGATGTGGATTCGTTCACTCATCTGAAGAATATAGTAAAGTACAACAGACCGGATGCGTAGAACCGGATGGTAAAACCGAATCCACTATACGAACGGGCCCGGAATTGCAATTCCGTTCAGCACGGACAAGGGTGATTTTACGATCGAGGTTTGCTTTGAAAGGTAGGCAGGCTGTTATATCTGTAACCGTTCACGGTTTACAGTTGTCGGTTCACGGTTAAAAAAACGAAGGGAGAATTATGAGGCCCTCTTTTGATGATTTAGATGCGAAAGAATTAATTCAAGAGTTGAAATCAATATACAAAATGCTTCAATCGTTGCAAGTTCATTGGAAAAACTGTGAACTGTGAACCGATAACCGTGAACGGTTACGTTATAATCTATACAAGGGGGATATGTAAACAATGGATACTTCCATCAAGGTTTTGATTGTAGACGATTTTGCAACCATGCGCCGGATTCTGAAAAATATTTTAAAACAGCTTGGTTTCAAGAATCTTCTGGAAGCGGACGATGGAACGACAGCTTATGATGTTCTGGAAAACCAGGATGTCGATCTTATTATTTCGGACTGGAATATGCCCAAGATGACGGGACTTGAGCTGTTGAAAAAGGTCAGGGCCTCTGACAAGTATTCCAAAACTCCCTTCTTGATGGTAACGGCGGAAGCCCAGAAACAGAACGTGATCGAAGCGGTGCAGGCGGGGGTGTCCAACTATGTGGTCAAGCCGTTTACCGCTGAAGCGATATCGGAAAAACTGGAAAAGATCCTGAAATGATATCCACCACCGGGGCATCGGCAAAAGAGCGGGAGCCGGCCGAAGAGCGGGACCACAACGGCCGGGATGGCGACGGATTCTGTTTTGAAAATATAGCCGGTTCCAGCCGGGCCATCAAAACCGTACTGGAGAAAACCAAAAAAGTCGCGCATTCGGATTCTTCCGTTCTGATTACCGGGGAAAGCGGAACCGGAAAGGAGCTGGTGGCACAGGCCGTCCACAACAACAGCCCGAGATGCAACGGTCCCATGGTGGTGATCAACTGCGGTGCAATTCCCGGAGAATTGCTGGAAAGCGAACTGTTCGGGCATGAAAAAGGATCGTTCACCGGTGCCCACAAATCCAGGGCCGGCAGGTTCCAGATGGCGGATAAGGGAACCATTTTCCTTGACGAAATCGGGGACATGAGCCCCGAACTCCAGGTCAAGCTGCTCAGGGCACTGCAGGAAAGGAAAATCGAAAGGCTCGGCGGCGCTGAAGTCATTGAAGTCGATATCCGGGTGATTTCCGCGACAAACAAGGATCTGGATGCGGAAGTGAAAGCCGGGACCTTCCGGGAGGATCTGTTTTACCGGCTGAACGTGATACCTGTCAATATTCCGCCTCTGCGGGAACGAACCGATGATATTCCGGTTCTTGTGGAGCATTTCCAGAAAAAATTTGCCGGAAGGACGCGGAGTTTCCGGATCAAAAATCTTTCCGGCCGGGCCAGACAGGCCATGGTGGAATATGACTGGCCGGGGAATATCCGGGAGCTTGAAAATCTGGTGGAACGGCTGGCGGTTTTGTCTGAAAATGATGTGATCGAACTTGACGACCTGCCCGGATATATCAGCCGGAAAGGCGGAGCCGGGGCGCTTTGTTCGGCGAATTCGATTTTTGAGCGGGGGGTCGGGTTTCACGAAGCGGTGGAGCAGTTCCAGAGAGATCTGATATACAATGCCCTTGAGCGAACGGACTGGGTGAAGGCAAAGGCGGCGACTCTGTTGCAGATGAACCGGACCACGCTTGTGGAAAAGATCAAGAAAATGAACATCGAGCCCCGGGAAGAGGAGACCCCTTTTTTCTGAACGTCAATTATTTGACAGTTGAGACAAGGAATGTTTTTCTCTCAGATTTTTACTGTACTTCACAACCGATTAAACCGCCCGTGCCCGCAGATGTTGCTCTGGAAACCGCGATGATGGCATGTGGCATGTAATTTGCTTTCTAAATTTGACGTTGACAATGGATAAAGATAACCGTTCACGGTTTACAGTTGTCGGTTCACGGTTAAAAAAACGAAGGTAGAAGAGAATTATGGGGTCCTCTTTGAAAAAACTGTGAACTGTGAACCGACAACCGTGAACGGTTACTCACTTTTCAATCATAACCGAAAGTTGCGGACGGCATGAAAAATATCAAATCAAAGCGGGTCGGTTTTATCACATGGTTTCTATTCTTTTTGCTTATCTTTTTCCTTGGCATGCCTGCGTCGGCTGAAACCGCACTGCTGAAAAAGATTTCCGTTACCCGAAACCCGCCTGAAATGCGTCTGTATGTTACGGAGCGCACACCGTTCAAGATCATCGGGATTGAAAAAAAGGAATTGCTGATTGCACTGAAAAATATCTCCACGGATAACGGATTTTCCGTAACCGGAAACGGGAAGGATCTGTTCAAAAGCGTGGAAGTGGAAAAGCTGAGGGGCAATGTGCTGGCGGTGGTGATCACCGGAAAAGGGGAGCTCGGAAAAGTCGATTCCATGTTTGACAATACCGATTCCAGTTTTGTCATACGGCTGGACGGCAAAAGTCTCACCCGAACAGCAGAAAAAAAGAAAAAAACGCCTCAAACTGAAAAGCCGGAAACAGCAAAACCGGCGGAAAAGCCTGAGCCGATACCCCGGACGGCTGAAACCCTTGAAAGCGAGCCTGCGGTTGAATCCGGGCCCGTTTCCCGGGACGAGCCGGAACCGGAACCGGCGGCCCGCTCTGCAGAAAAAGAAGAGACGGCTGCCAAAAAGGCAAAGCCGGAGAAGGAAACAGTGTCGACACCGTCCCCGGAACCAAAACAGCCGGAGAAGGAAACAAACGACGGGTTTACTCCCCCGGACCGGCCGACCAGTCCGTACAACGGGGATGTCTCCGATCTTTTGAAAACGGTGAAACTGGATGCGTGTGGATCCGAAGAACTTGAGAAGGCCCTGGCCCTTACAAAAAACGGGATGTATGACCGGGCGCTGGATATCCTGGCCGTTTACATCGACACCGGCAGCGGACGGTGCCTGGAACAGGCCTCTTATCTGAGAGCCTATGCCTTTTTCAAAAATACAGAAACAGGCAAGTATGACCAGCTCATCAAGGCGGAACAACTCTTCCAGGATGCGTTGATCTCTTTTCCTTCCTCCTCTCTCAAACCTTTCGGGCTGTCCGCCATGGGACTGATTCACATGCGGATGAACAATCCGGCCGTGGCAGAGGGGTACTTTACCATCGTGGAAGAGGGATACGGGGATTATCCGGGAATGCCCGAGGTGTTGTTTTATCTTGCCGGCATCTTTACGGACGAGGGATATGAGGAAAAAGGGCTGCGGTACTTCAGGCGGGTGTTCGAAAACCATCCGCAAAACACGTATACGGTGGATGCGGGGCTCGGACTCGGGAAGGCCCTGTACAACATTCGGCATTACCTGGATGCGCTGCATCTTTTTGACCATATCGCCGAAACCAGCCCCGGCAAAATTTACGAGTCCTCGGAACTTCTCCTGAATATCGGGAAAGCGGCCCTGAAACTCGGGAAAAGCGGAAAGGCGAGAGAAAGCCTGATGCGCGCCATTAATCTTTTTCCGGACATTGAGTCCAGGGACATGATCTTAAGCGACATCGGGGACACCTATGCAATGGAAAACCGGCTCGAGAAAGCCAAGACCATGTACCGGTATGTCCGGGAGAATTTCCCGGATACGGAAGGATTCATCAAAAGCTCCATGGGTCTTGCCCGCCAGCTCGAGAAAAGAGAGGAAAGAGAAAAAATTTACAAAATGGTCAAAACCAGGCATCCAGAGCATAAATTCGCCCGGGTGGCCATGATGCGGCTTGCAGAGATCTATCAGGAAAACCGGGAATATGAAAAATGTATTGAAGAGATCGAGGATTTGCTGTCCACCCATCCGAGAGCGCTTCGGTATGAAGCGGTCCACCTGATGCAGAAGGCGTATGAGTCACTTTTTGAAAACAACCTGGGAAAAGGTGAATATACGGATATCCTGAAAAAGTATGAAAAGGAATATGTCCGGATCGACCGGATGAACAGCAAGACCATTTCCCTGAATGTCGGCCTTTCCTATTTCAGGGCCGGGCTGTACGAACAGGCATTCAATCATCTTCTGGGCGCTTACAAGCAGTATGACCGAAATGCAAGGCCGCCCGAACTTCTTTACGCCATGGGGACCTCCATGGATGAAACCGGGCGGGATGACGACGCGCTCAAACTGTTGAAAGGATACGGCGAAAGGTTCCCGCAAGGGGCCAGGCGGGTGGAGGCGTTAACCAGAATCGCCCTGATCCACATGGAGAAAAAAGCGTGGGAAACATCCGGGCGGTATTATGATCGGGCCTATCAGGCGTCCGGGGATCATCTGGAAAAAGGAAAGGTTCTGTACGACAAGGCAATGATGTATAAGGCGCAGAAGCGCTGGGGGGAAATGTCGGAAACCCTGACGGCGGCTGTCAATGATATCGCCTCCGCCTCCGGGGAGAATTACGGCTCCCTTTTCAGGGCATACAGGAACCTCGGGGACGCGTATATCGAACAGAGACTTTTTGTGAAGGCGGCGGATTCCTATTCCAAAGCCCTGAAATTTTCCAATACCCGGAGCCAGGAAGCGAATCTGAAGTTTATGCTCGCAGATGCCTATCAAAAGAGCAATGCCCTGAAAGAGGCAAAGGAAATATTTACGGAAGTGGCGGATCGGTTCGATTCGGTATGGGGGCGGCTGGCAGCCCAGCGCCTTTCCACGTTAGAGCTTGCTGAAGATGTCAAGAAATCTTAGGTTGTCAGGGGTGTAACGGTTCACGGTTTACAGTTGTCGGTTCACGGTTGAAAAAACGAAGGGAGAATTATGGGGTCCTTTTTGTACCCGTTTACGGTTTACAGTTGTCGGTTCACGGTTAAAAAAACAGAGATTAGATTAATTCAAGAGTTGAAATCAATGGAAAAAACTGTGAACTGTGAACCGATAACCGTGAACGGTTACTTAGGGGTTTAGGTATGGTCGGGCGCAGAGTCTTGATTTTGCAGGAAAACCCCAAGGAACGGATGGCCTGCACCCGTGTTGCCGAGAGAATGGGCTTCCGGGCGGATGCACTGCCGACCGGTTCCGACGCTGAAAATTTCTGCCTGAAAATGAATCCCGACATGGTCATCGCGGATACGGCGGTGCCCGATTTTGCCCCGATCGATTTTCTCCGGAAAGTACAACAGCAGGATCCCTCCTGCGAGATTCTTTTTCTTTCCGCTGAACCGGTGGTGGAAGATGCCGTGGAACTGGTCCGGCAGGGAGCGATGGATTATCTCATCAAACCGGTGGCAAATGAGCAGATC